>JANPIJ010000242.1:0-5522 GCA_031424955.1 Ferruginibacter sp.
GCAACGCATCATGGCCTGGTAGCACTTCTATTGCTAACTCGTTAAGAACTGTTTCAAATTACGCAAAGACTTTAAATGTGCCGGTCAACTATGGTGAATTTGGTGTTGGACGTGATGCAAATGCTGCAGAACGTAACTCAAACATTGTAAGGGAATATTATAGAACCATGCGTTTGACTTGTTTAGGCGAAAAAATGTCACCAACCGTTTGAGACGACACAGGATGGTTTGGGTTGGTTAATTCAGGTGGTACTAACTTTATATACAATATTGTGCCGATTATGATGGCACCATAACATAAATAGGTGGAGTAAAGGATACCTATTAAAACGCATAACCGCTAAACATTAAGAAGAATAGCCGCAAGTCAAGTACCCGCAAAAAAGCCCCTCATTAAAAAGATATTAAAGGGGGCTTTCGGTTATTCTTTGTTGACCGACACCTTGCAGAGTGCAGGTATTTTTGCTATAGGTAATTATTAGGTACCTCTGTTATAAAATGATCACCTGAACCTGTAAAATGATTTAGGTAAAGCCTTCTTTTGGCCGGGTCAATATCATTGGCAAGCACTATTGTCCAGCCGGACTGTTCCAGCCCGGCACGCATTAATCCAATGATTGCAAAAAATTCTGCTACTATTTTATTTCCTGGTGTTACTATCATTTCAGCATTTCAATCCGCTAAATTAGGAATTTCTGCCGGTGTGTCTGAAGAAATCGCCGTCTGATGAGGACTTGCCCAGGTTGCGCACAAATGTGTTGTATACATTCACCTGCTTTTAAAATGGTGGGCAGGGTGCAATCCAAATTGTACAATAAGTTATCGCATTGCCGGGAATTAAGCGCCACGCCCCAATCCTGCACCCATCTCCGGGTTTCATGACAGCGAAAACCTGTGAATTATATAACATTCTACATCAATTGTGTAATATTTTAGAGTTTTAATGCATGTACCTTTAGATGTTATGTAAACAGTGTTGGGTGGTTGGTTAATAAAGCCTGCTGATCCCGGCAGGATCAAAAAGCAGTAGTTTGCTTCCGGACATCATCAGTTAGGTATTTTTTATTTTCGGGCTCCTTCCCTTCACTATGCTTTTGCTTAACACATCATACTATCATTCGTTACATGAACATGGCCGGATCTTTGTTAAAACAGGTAAGTGGTTAAGTTCAATTTATTCATATCAACAAGCGGCTTTATTTTTTTATCATGGAATCCCCCTCATCAGTATATAGCAAATACATACTTCTTGCAGAAGATGACGAAGACGATTGTTTTATTTTTAAAAACGCATTGGAAGAATTACCGCTTACATTTCATCTAACCATCGTTCCCAACGGAGAAGAACTGATGCGATTGCTCAACGATGCAACCCTGCGACTGCCGGATGTTCTTTTTCTCGACCTCAATATGCCAAGGAAAAACGGCTTTGAATGTTTGCAGGAAATCAGGAGCAATAAGGCGTTAAACGAACTTCCGGTAGTTATTTTCTCCTCTGCGTACGCACCCGATATAGTAGATAAGTTATTTAAGGATGGTGCCCAGTATTATGTAAGAAAACCAGATGATATAACGGAATACAAAAAAGTAATTTTCCAGGCATTGCACCTAAAAAATAAAAACTCAATTCACAACCTGCAACATAAAAACTTGTGATAGCAAACAAATTTTATCACAATGAAAACAACTACCGGCAACCAAAGTTTTGACAAGCCACTCATCAAATCCGACAATCTTTTTCCGGTAGTTGGCATTGGTGCTTCTGCAGGTGGTTTGGAGGCATTTGAAAAAATACTGAAAGCCATTCCGGAAAACCCGGGAATGGCCTATGTACTCGTGCAACATCTTGATCCCAGCCACGAGAGCATGCTGCCTGCACTGCTTCAAAAAGCCACCACATTACCTGTATTAGAAATTACGGATGATATTACAGTAGAACCAAATCATGTTTACATTATTCCCAGTAATAAAATGCTGATTGCGAATGATGGCATTTTAGAACTGAGCCCACGCCCTGCGGCTAAAAATCATCGCAACCTTCCCATTGATTTATTTTTTGCATCCCTTGCGGAAGTTCACGGGGCTCATGCTATTGGGGTTGTTTTATCAGGCACGGGTTCGGATGGCACGCATGGTTTACAGGCTATCAGGGAACATGGCGGAATCACTTTTGCCCAGGATGAAGCATCTGCCGGCTATGCCGGTATGCCTCAAAATGCAGCCCGGGCGGGGGTGGTTGATTTTATTATTCCGCCTGAAAAAATTCCGCGGAAAATTTTTGAAGTAGTCCACAGCTATACGCAGATTGACGGTCACGAGTTAAACTCAGATCATCAATATGATCATTTATTCAATGAAATCCTTGGTGTTATTCAAACCAACCAGGGTGCTGATTTTAACTGGTACCAGCAATCGGTGATACGCAGCAGGATACACCGGAGAATGGCCGTTAATGAGCTGACAACACCTTCTACCTATCTTGATTTTTTAAAGAATGATGCACCCGAACAGGAGTCATTGTTCAAAGATTTGTTAATTCCGGAAAACAGTTTTTTCAGGGACCCGGAGGTGTTTGGTCATTTAACCAATAAAGTTTTTCCAGCCATTCTAAAAAATATAGCATCCAGGGAAACCATCCGGATATGGGTTGCAGGATGCGCCAACGGGGCGGAAGCCTTTTCCATTGCAATATGCCTGGGTGAATTTTTAGCAACCCTTTTACACACCGGGGCCAAAGTAGGAAGTATGGAAAAGCCCCCCCTTCAAAAAGTGCAGATTTTCGCAACCGATATTAGTAAAACTGCTATTGCTAAAGCAAGAACAGGTATATATACAAATAGCGAATCGGAAGGATTAAGCAGCCAGCGCCTTGAGCAGTTCTTTACAAAAACGACCGGTGGTTACAAGGCAAAAAAATCCATCAGGGATATGTGCATATTTGCCGGTCACGATTTTTTAAAAGATATGCCGTATGCGAAAATGCACTTTATCAGTTGCCGGGATACACTCAATTATATGCAGCCATTCCAACAGGAAAAAGCACTGTCAGCTTTTCATTATGCATTGAATTCAACAGGGTTTTTACTACTGGGAAAATCAGATAACCATCCCGGTACACATGATCTTTTTACTGCTACCAGTGACTATGATAAATTATTTACCAGCAATGATACCCCTTCAAACTTCATCTTTAAATCCAACCTCTACGGTGAAAAGGATATTGCCAAAAACAGTATCCTCCCGGCCAATGGAAATTTACGTACCCATCTTAAAAAAGCGGCCGATGATATTATACTCAGCAAATTCACCCCTGCAGGAATTGTAGTAAATGAAGCGATGGATATTGTACATTTCAGGGGGCGAACCTCCTATTACCTGGAACAGGCTCCCGGCAAACCAAGCCATCATTTAATGAGCATGGCGAAAAACGGACTGGGCTTTGAACTGCGCACTATTTTAAATAAAGTAAAAAAAGAAAACAGGCCGGTGATAAAGGAAAATTTTCCATTTTTGATAGATGACCGGGAACACGAAATTACTATTGAAGCAATTCCACTCCCCAATACAATTGATCCGCATTATTTAATACTTTTTCACGACCACCCCACAAAACCCGGCAAAGATGACATAAGCACCCAAAAAGAAACTTCACTCACCAGGAAACAAAACGAAACGGATAACCGGATTAAGCAGTTGGAACTGGAGCTGGAACAAACCCGGGCAGATATGCGCAATGCGTCTGAAGACCAGGAAGCTGCCAATGAAGAATTGCAAAGCGCCAACGAGGAATTAATGAGCGGAAGTGAAGAGCTGCAGAGCCTGAACGAAGAACTGGAAACCAGCAAAGAGGAACTGCAAAGCACCAATGAAGAAATTTCAGATGTAAATGAGGAACTGGTTGGTTTGAACAATAAGTTAACAACGGCCCGAAACTATACTGAATCAATCATTGCCACGGTAAGGGTACCCCTGCTGGTTCTGGATAAAAACTTTCGGATAAAAAGCGCCAACCGTTCATTTTATAAAACCTTTATGGTAAATGAACATGAAACGGAAGGAGTGCTCATTTATGACCTGGGTAATAAACAATGGGATATCCCTAAACTACATACTTTGCTGGAAGAAATATTACCCCAAAATATTAAGTTCACAGACTATGAAGTATCACATAGCTTCCCGGTGATTGGTGAACGGGTAATGTTATTGAACGCCAGTGAAATAATAAGAGATGAGGAGGAAGAAAAATTAATATTGTTGTCGATTCAGGATATTACGGAAAAGGCCCAGGCTCATTTGAAGGAAATGGAATTTCAAAAAAACCTGGAAGAAAAAGTGCAGCAGCGAACCATTGAATTGAATGCGGCCAACGAATCGCTGGTACAAAAAAACAAAGAACTTGAAACACTCAACATTGAACTTGCTTCTTTCTCCTATATATCCAGCCACGACCTGCAGGAGCCATTACGAAAAATAAAAACCTTTGCCAACCTGCTGCTCGAAAAAGAGAGTAAAAACCTATCCGAATATGGAAAGGATTATTTAAACAGGATGCAAAATGCAGCTAAGCGGATGCAGGCGCTGATAGAAGATTTATTGGCCTATTCGCAAACCAATACCAAGGATAGGAAATTCGAAACTATTTCTCTTGATAAAATTGTAGCGGATGTAAAAAATGAATTATCAGAAAGCATTGTCGAAAAAAAAGCAATCATTGAAACAGGTAAACTGGGTGATGCAAACATTAACCCTTCCCAGTTCCGCCAGTTATTTAATAACCTGATCAGCAATTCGCTCAAATTTACGCTGAGCGGTAAGCCGCCTCATATTGTGATAAAAAGTGAAATTACCACATCAGCAGTGCCAGGCAACGCATTACTTACTGCCGGGATAGAATACCTGCATATAACCGTTTCCGACAATGGCATTGGTTTCAGTCCCGAATACAAGCACCGGATTTTTGAGATTTTCCAACGGTTAAACGGGAAGAATGATTACCCGGGTACAGGAATCGGGCTTGCCATCGTAAAAAAAATTGTGGAGAATCACCAGGGCATTATTACCGCAACCAGTGAACTGAATAGAGGAGCCAAGTTTGATATTTATATTCCTGCAAAATGAGAACGATGGAATTAAAACAATAGATTACCTGATACTGGCAAAATTAAAAATAATGCTAAGGCGATTGAACTATGGTACCTGCAAAAAAAACAACGCCGGATTTCTTATCCGGTGGCGGCGAAATGGGTGAACTGATCCGGACAATGGATTGGTCAAATAGTTCGTTGGATGATCCGGGCCAATGGCCGCAAAGTTTGCGTACTTCTGTGAGCATTTGTTTAAACTCACGCTTTCCGATGGTAATCTGGTGGGGTAACAACCTGGTAAAAATTTATAATGATGCCTATCGGGAACTGATAGCAGCAAAACACCCCCAGGCAATGGGTGCCAAAGGAGCTGATGTATGGCCCGAAATATGGCATATCATTGACCCCATGCTGCAAGGCGTTTTAGACGGCGGAGAA
>JANPIJ010000243.1:0-8777 GCA_031424955.1 Ferruginibacter sp.
GAGGACCGGACACAGCAGTCAGGCCGCTTAAGCCGCGGCTGGTGTTGTCGCCAACTGCCAAAATGTGCCCCTGTGGGCTTTTATTTATTATCAAAAGTTTTATATGAAGTTTATCCTGAAAATTCTAATTACCACAGTAAATGCATTTGTTTTGGCCAACATCTTGCCTGGAATTGAGATCAATAATATTTTCACTGCTATAATGGTAGCTGTTATGCTGGCGATTTTAGATGCCACTGTAAAGCCATTGTTAATTGTACTTACCTTCCCGGTAACCATACTCACATTGGGCATGTTCTTATTCGTTATCAATGCTTGCCTCATTTTATCTGCCGAATATTTTATAGACGGGTTTAGTATCGATGGTTTCTGGTATGCTGTTTTGTTCAGTGTATTGCTTTCCTTCTTCAACTCATTTGTACATAAAAGGGTGTTACCGAATAAGAAAGTCGTAAAAAAAAGCGAAGCCTGAGTAAATTTTACCACATTCATTTATACATCACCCGGTCTTTGCCGGGTGATTTTTCATTTGCCTTTCTCCACAATGTTTTCAAAGCAATTTGACATTTAATGGTCAAACAACTGAAGCCTGTTTATGACCGTATTGCAAACAGGTAATGGCGTTTCGTTAAAATAATATTCCGAAAAAAAACTCCCCTTATACTTCCCTTCTGAATTTTATAAAACATCCTTCCCGCTGAATGAAGATCCCATAGATATCGGATCTGTTTATCAACTTTTTTGGGCTACCAAAATCATTAATTTTTTCAATTACCGTTGCTGGTAATATTGCTAACTTCATGTTGCAAAAAAAGAGCTGGAATAAAATATTTTAGTGGTAAGTTGACTGAATGTTGCGCTTTGACACGTAAATGCCCACTGCAAATTATTCATCATTGACTATTGACCATTCACCATTCACCTCAAACGATTACATGCAATTCAACAGGAAAGAATTATCCGACGAAATTTTACTTGATCTTTATAGAAATCTTCTTTTGCCAAGGATGATTGAAGAAAAAATGTTGCTCCTGCTTCGGCAGGGTAAGATATCCAAATGGTTTAGCGGTATCGGCCAGGAAGCCATTTCAGTTGGGGCTACCATGGCACTGCAACCCGATGAATGGATCATGCCGCTACATAGAAACCTCGGCGTATTTACTACCCGCAACATGCCGCTTAATAAATTATTTAAACAATGGCAGGGAAGCAGGGATGGCTACAGCAAGGGCCGGGAAAGAAGTTTTCATTTTGGTAATGCTGTTCATCATGTATGTGGTATGATATCGCATCTTGGCCCCCAACTGGCCATTGCGGATGGTGTGGCACTGGCCCATAAATTAAAAGACGAACAAAAAATTTCATTGGCATTTACCGGGGAAGGAGGCACCAGCGAAGGTGATTTTCATGAGGCGCTGAACGTGGCGGCCGTATGGGATTTGCCGGTTATTTTTTTGATAGAAAACAATGGCTATGGTTTGAGCACGCCGGTAAACGAGCAATACCGTTGCTATAGTTTAGCCGAAAGAGCCAGGGGATACGGCATGGAAGGTGTTCGCATAGATGGCAACAATATCCTGGAAGTGTATGAAACCATCCGGGGTATCCGTGATTATTGCATCAAAAAGCAAAAGCCCTACCTGGTAGAGTGTATGACCTTTAGAATGCGGGGACACGAAGAAGCCAGCGGTACCAAATATGTACCTTCCCATTTGTTTGACTTGTGGGAACAAAAGGACCCCATTAAAAATTATGAACAATACCTGCTGGAACAGACCGTATTAACCGATCAGTCAGTTACAGATATACGCAATGAGTTTAAAGATTATATTGAAAGGGAATTAGCCACCGGGTATGCCTCCCCTCCTATGATCGTGGATACCCGGGAAGAGTACGAAGACCTTTTTGCAAAACCGGCGCCTGGTAAAAACCAGTCTATAAAAATCATAGATAATTCAAAGCCGGATGCTGCAGTTGAAGGAATAACGAAAGAGGCTACCCGCTTTATTGATGGCATAAAAGATGGCCTTTGGCAAAGTATGCAGCAACACCCCAACCTGGTTTTAATGGGACAGGATATTGCAGAGTATGGGGGCGCTTTTAAAATAACAGAGGGCTTTGCAGCAACATTTGGAAAAGCCAGGATTCGCAATACACCCATTTGCGAAAGTGCCATCGTAGGCACTGCCCTAGGTCTTTCGCTGGAAGGTTATAAGGCGATGATGGAAATGCAGTTTGCCGATTTTGTTACCGTGGGCTTTAACCAAATCATTAACAACCTTGCAAAACTCCATTACCGCTGGGGGCAAAATGCCGATGTGGTAATCCGGATGCCCACAGGCGGCGGCGTAGGTGCCGGCCCGTTTCACAGCCAGAGCAATGAAGCCTGGTTTGTGCATACTCCGGGGTTAAAAGTGGTGTATCCATCCACGCCAATGGATGCCAAGGGTTTGCTGATTGCGGCCATCAATGATCCCAACCCGGTGTTGTTTTTTGAGCACAAGGCTTTATATCGCAGCATCAGCGGAGCGGTGCCGGAAGATTATTATGAAATTGAAATAGGCAGGGCAAGACTGGTGCAGGATGGAGATGATATCAGCATCATCACTTACGGGGCAGGTGTACACTGGGCAATGGATTTTGCCAAAAATCACCCTGAGATTTCTTTGTATATTCTTGACCTGAGAACCTTGTTGCCATTGGATTATACCGCGATAAAAAATGCGGTACAGGCAACGGGCAAGGTTTTACTATTGCACGAGGATACCTTGACCGGCGGCCTCGGTGGTGAGATTGCCGCCTGGATAGCCGAACATTGTTTTGAGTTGCTGGATGCACCGGTAATCCGTTGTGCTTCGCTGGATACGCCTATTCCGTTTAATATAGAACTGGAGAAAAATTTTATGGCCTATAGCAGGCTGGGAGAAGCGGTGGATAGGTTGATGAATTATTAAGGGTATCGGTACCATAAATGTGTTATGCGCCACACCATTTAACACTCTGCCACTTCAGGAAAATAGCTTAGATTTGAATAATATAAATTTTAGGAAATGGACGGAAAAGTGATAAATATCGACCCCGAGATTCTAGGTGGTACTCCAGTGTTTTTTGGAACCAGGGTACCAATCAAAAACCTTTTTGACTATTTGGAAACAGGAGACTCGATCGAAATCTTCCTTGATGATTTTGACAGCGTTAGCAAAGACCAGGTTGTAAAAGTTCTTGAAATGTCACAAAAATTAATTGAATCTTCAGCTAATATATTGAATGAAAATTTTGCTTGATGAATGCGTTACCAAACGCCTGAAATTACATTTGCAGGAATTCGATGTTTTTACTGTAAGGGAATTGGGCTTAAGTGGTATGAAAAATGGACAACTAATGACTTTTTGCTCCGAAAATTCTTTTGATATTTTGCTTACAATTGACAAAAACTTAATGTTTCAACAAAACTTGGAAAAGTACCCGGTTACAATTGTAGTTTTAAATTCCATAACGAGCAAGATTGAAGAATTGCTTACCTATCTACCTTCTTTAAAAACTCAGGTTTACAAACTTGAAAAGCACAGAGCTTACATAATTGAAAAGTAGGGGTATACGCACAAGCCATTAACATAATACCGTGTAGGATAAACAACATCAACTACAGTTTTCTAACAGCGTTATTTTAGAGGCCACCTCTTTCTAAAAAATTTCCAGTCTATTTTATACTCCTATTTCAAATCGTCAATACTGCTGGTCAAAATGTTTTTCAAAATCCAAACTTTCTCAAAGAGGGAACGTTAATAGATATCAAATTTTTAACTCCCTACCACCAGGCTGTATTCGAAAATCATTCATATCCCCCGCCAGTTACATCGCAGTATCAACCATTTACTTTTTGTTCCCGCAAATTCTATCCGAACTTTTCCCGTACGCTTTGAATTTTAACATTCATATTTTATCTTGTTTCATATTCTCTCCCCTTTGCAACGCTGGTTAATCATACCCGGAAAATTCCATCAAACATTCACCATTAAATTTAACTGAATGAGTTCAGCCAATTCTCCCATTTCTGCCGCCGCACCGGTAACCCAACAGGAACGTATTGTAATCATTGATAGCTTAAGGGGCATTGCCTTATTGGGTATACTGATGATGAACATTCCCTATTTTGCATTGCCTGAACCGGCATTTGATAATCTTGCGCTGAACAATGAACTGGGCACCATCAATCAAAAAGTTTGGTATGGTGTTAACTGGTTTTTGGAAGGCAGCCAGCGGGCCATTTTTTCGATGTTGTTCGGAGCTGGTATTATCTTATTTATCACCCGGCTCGAAAAAAGAATCGAAGGTATCATGACCGCAGAATATTTTATCAGGCGCCAGTTGTGGTTGCTTTTTTTTGGATTGGTAAATGCATTTGTTTTGTTGTGGCCGGGAGATATTTTATTTCAATACGCCATCTGTGGCATCATCCTGTTTGTATTTCGGCGTATGCCGGTGAAGGGTTTATTGATCAGTGCTTTTATTTGCCTGGTATTGATGACTACGCGGGAGAATGTAGACTTGTTTCGGCAGCACAAAAAAATATACAAGGGCGAAGCCATTGCCAAACTGGACACTACCAAAGTAAAATTAACCGATGCGCAAAAGGATGACCTGGGCGCCATGACCGGTTTTAAAGAAAAGGCAGGAAAGGAGGCGCAGGAAAAAGAAATGAAAAAAAATTTGCGGGAAGTGAGGGGCACATACAGTGAAGTATATCAAAACTTAAGCAACGCGAGTACCAACGCTGAATTTTACTATACCTATTATGGACTTTGGGATGTTTTATTATTTATGTTCATCGGGATGGCGTTTTACAAGAACGGCATTTTAACGGGCACTGCATCCGTAAAAATATATTGGGCGCTTTTTATTGGAGGGTTGGGATTAGGTTTAGTCGTTTCTTATTTCCGGCTGCAACCAATGTTGGAGACTAAATTCAACCGGTTTGATTATACCAAAAAAATAGTGGTAGAGTATTACGAGCTATCCAGGACCCTTCGTTCTTTGGGCATATTTGGATTGATCATGCTGCTATACAAATCCGGTTGGTTTGGCTGGTTGTTTAAACTGATGCGGCCGGTTGGTCAAATGGCTTTTACCAATTACCTGGCGCAGTCGCTCATTTGTGGCATTTATTTTTACGGTTATGGTTTTGGCAGGATCGGTTACTTGCAGCGGTACGAAATTTATTACGTGGTAGGTGCTATCTGGTTGGTGGAAATTATATGGAGCCATCTGTGGCTGCGCTATTTCCGGTTTGGTCCGCTGGAATGGCTTTGGAGAAGCCTTACTTACTGGAAATTACAACCGCTCAAAAGAAGCACTCACCCGGGAATGGGCGAAACAGATGTGGTTTCACCAACTACAGTTTCTTAAAAAATGTTATCCTGTTTTTTTAGTAGGAAACTTTTTATTGCAAGCCGGGGAATGGGTTAAATTATCACATAGGTTTACTAACCTTTTCAAAGGGATTGTAGTGATTAATATTAACCTCCTGTAAGGCTGGCAAATCCTTAGCCCTTCTCAAACCGGCAACCTGCAATGCACCAGCAGTCAGCAATACTATTTTTTGCTGAAATATTTTTCCTAACTTACCAATACAAAACAAACTTATTACATGAGAAAAAACTTAGTCCTTATTGTAGCCACCTCGTTTATTATCACCGGCCTGTTTGCCCAGGAAAAGGTAGATATGGATGTCATTAATAAAATTAAGAAGGAAGGCCTCGAAAATTCTAAAGTGATGGATATCGCCTTTCAGTTAACCGATGTGAGCGGGCCAAGATTGACCAATTCACCCGGCTTTTTCAGGGCAGCAAACTGGGCCAAAGCAGAACTGGCCAAATGGGGACTTACCAATGGGGCACTTGAACCATGGGGTGATTTTGGTAAAAGCTGGGAGTTAAAAAAATCATACATCGCATTAACGGCGCCATACTATCGCCCGATGATTGGTTATCCTAAAACATGGACAAAGGGAAGCAATGGTTTAAAAAATGCCGAAATACTATTGATTAAAGCAACTGATTCCGCTGCGCTGGAAACCTACCGCGATAAAATGAAAGGCAGAATATTATTGCTTTACCGCACCGATACTTTAAAGCAGTCTTTTACTGCGGATGCCAACCGGCACACAGATGATGAATTGCAAAAGATGGCGGCCGCTACACCACCACCTCCTGCAGATACCGCAGCAATGCGGCGCAGGCGGGGTGGCAACCGCGGAGCAATAACCCTGGCAACCACCCTGCGGGAGATGGCAGCAAAGGAAGGCGCCGTGGCCATATTGAGCATGACTCCACGGGGACATGATGGAACTTTATTTGTACAGGGCGGTGGCGCCTACGGAGGCAATGATCCCGAAAATGCGCTGGATATGATGATTGCGATGGAAGATTATATGAGCCTGGTTCGACTGGCAAACAACGGTTTACCAGTAAAACTGGCGCTGGATGTACATACCGAATTTAGCAGCAAAGACCTGAAGGGATATAATGTGATCGCCGAGATAAAAGGCACTGATCTCAGCAATGAAATTGTAATGCTGGGCGGTCACCTCGATAGCTGGCAGGGCGCAACCGGTGCTACTGACAATGCAGCGGGATGTGCCGTAATGATGGAAGCGATCCGCATTATTAAAGAGAGCGGGCTAAAACCCAGGCGTACCATTCGTATCGCATTATGGAGCGGTGAAGAGCAAGGGTTGCTTGGTTCAAGGGGTTATGTAAAAACCCATTTTGCCGATCCGGCCAATATGATTTTAAAAGAAGAGCATGCAAAGGTGTCCGCCTATTTTAACCTCGACAATGGTAGCGGGAAGATCAGGGGTATCTACCTGCAGGGAAATGAAAAATTAAGGCCGGTGTTTACACAATGGCTGGAACCTTTTCATTCACTGGGCGCCAAAACGGTCACCATCTCCAATACCGGCGGTACCGATCACCTTGCTTTTGATGCCGTGGGCATACCGGGTTTCCAGTTTATACAGGATGAGATAGAATATAACACCCGTACCCATCATACCAATATGGACAGCTATGATCACCTCATTGGCGCCGATCTTACGCAGGCAGCCACCATTGTAGCATCATTTGTTTTTAACGCGGCCAACAGGGATGAAAAATTACCGAGGAAAGAATTGCCAAAGGCAAGGTCGGGGCCGGGATTTTAAATGATAATTAACACTGGGTGTACGCCTGCTGCAATTGAAGTTTTGGTCGGTTTTAATGTATGCACGTCAGACCCGTTTACCAATTTGATGTATATAGCCTTGTAGGCTCAGGCCGCGGCCCAATGTCATTTAGTTAAGGATTAAATAGCTCTACGATAATTGGTAAATGTCCGGTATTTTCCTGGCCTTCTTTTCGGTCGAGGTCGTGCTACCTGCCTGTCAGGCCTCACTGGCTCTAAGTATTTTGTGAACAAATGCTGTAGTTCCATGAGTATTTTGAAGCTGTCATGTTTCTGGATCAATAATTTGAGTATTCTGTTTTTTAAAGATGCCCAGCTAATATTCCGGTTTATTTTACATTTGTAACATCGGGATGCACCGATTTTTTTTACCTGTTTTTCACATTGTTTTTCAATAACACTTTGCAGGTTTGCTACAAATAAACCTGCAGCATAATCCTGTTCAACACAAACCACCCTGTGCCCACTGAAAATTTCCATTTGCATCTGATTTTTTTGTTTGTTATAGGCGATCTCAATTTTCCATCTCATAAAATATAGCTTGCGCATCTTTTTAATAGTGAATATTTTGTTGTTATAAAGGTTAGTTAGTAATATTTCTATTTGTCCGTCAGGCAACACTACTTTAACCATCCTGATGGTAATTGCTGTGTCCTTTTTTACAATGTAGCCGTGTCTCCTGAGTGCATCAATTGATTCTAAAGAAGGATATATAGTTGTTACCAAATTATTTTTTTTACCGGCAGCAAATTTTTTCACTTCATTATTAAAATTGCTTTTGCACCGCATTACAAAATGTCGGGGCGATTCCTGGTTTTCAAGTAAATAAATCAGGCTGTAGCTTGGATAGCCACGGTCAAATAAGGTAAGGCTGTCTATAGGTAAGTAGCTGACCTGCTGCGCAATAATTTCATTTTCACTATATTTTACAGGCAAGACATCACCCCAGATAGTGAGGTCATTAAGCACATCATGAATTTGCATTACCCTGGCCATTGGTGCACTTCCAAACTGGTTATCGGCTGAACCAAAATGGGCAATAACTTCTGGCACATTCATTACATTAATGTTTGAACCATCTACTGCCAATAGCCGAAATCCTTCCCAACGTTTCACAGCTTTGCCATAAAAAAAGTAAAAACTTTCTACCAGACAATCATTCCAAACTTTAAAGAACAGGGGTTTCAGTTTAGTTCGCTGCAAACTGAATGCTCCTTTGGTGCAACCAAAATCAGACTCGTCCAAACTTTCAAAAAGCGAGTCCAACTCAATAGCTAGGCTTCTCTTGGGTAAATTAATAAGCATACCTACTATTTTATTCAAAGGCAATTTCCGCGTCCTGCTAAAGTCTGAAGCCTTCGTAGTAAAAAGCGCTCTTACCTCAGGACGTTTCACTACAATTTTTAAAAAAGATTGCAATACCTCGATAATTTCTACATTTGTGTTAACCATTGAGTTTGTTTTTAGTCGAACACAAAGAACGGAAACAACTTCTGTTCTTAACTCAATGGGTTTTATTTACTTATACCTTAACTAAATGACATTGGGCCGCGGCC
>JANPIJ010000244.1:0-13091 GCA_031424955.1 Ferruginibacter sp.
CAACCCATATTTATCAACAATTTCTTTTAGGGTCACCTGGTCTTTTTCCTGCAGCATTTCATCAATTCTTTGAATCAGTTTTTTTCTATCAATGGTAAATTGGTCAAATAAGATTTTAAAATCAGCATCGCCATCATTGCCTGTACCATCAGGAAATAGGATACTTGCGATATCATCTTTTTCTTCGCCAAGTTCCCATCTGTCAAAAAGGTTAATAAAAGGTTCATCTTCTATAATTATAAATTCGTCGTCTTTTATTTTTGTATCGATCAATATATAAGCCATCTGCTTTATCTCACCAATCAGTTCCATTGCTCTTCTTCTTTCCAACAAATTTTTCTCTGAAAGAACCCTGCTGATTTTTTCACTAAGTTTTCTGTTTGAATCGATCACTTTTCTTCCTGAAACATGGAGATACCGTTTCAGGTGTTTTAGAAAACGATCATTATTATAATCTATGCTATGCTCATTTAAAAGCTGATATAACTTTTCAGTAAGTTGGGTAAACTCCTGTTGCTTTCTTTCATCCATTAAAAACTCCCAAAAAGCTTTAAAACTTTTTCCTTGCGGTTTTTGTTCAATTTCATCAAGTGCGTCAAGAGCAAAAACAAGTAATGAGCCCTTCGCCACATCTTTCTCTGTATATTTTCGTTGAATATCTTTTCTTATCTGTTCAAAGTTTTGTTCTACCTCACTGAAGTCGGCCAATAATTCTCTTGCCATTTTATTTAGATCATAAAATTGTTCTTTAATCTCAATGTCATCGAAAACGGCAGGCTTCATCCCGGACTTCAATAAATTTATTTCGTCTTCAATTGCCCATTTTTTCTTTTCCAGTTCCTGTATCCGTAGTTCAGCATCTTCGTTACTTTGTTCTATCATTTTCTGAAGCTTGAAGAAAATATCTTTAAACCGGCTGTTGGTTCCTACGAATTCCCTTTGTTGTAAATCATCAAGCCACTTTAATACTTTTTTAGAATATGTCGTTAACTCATGAAGATCTTCTCCCTCATCACTTGGATACTTACTCAAAAACCCTGAGTTACTCCATTTATCTATGTATTGCGTAGCCCTAACTGAAAAGTCATCAAATAAAGTTCCTGATTCCAGTTCGTCATCTTTTTCGTCATAGGACAATTCTTCCATATAGCCTTCCAGCTTACTTCGCAATTCTCCGTTTGTAATGGTTGTAATGTTGGCATCAGCAAATACTTTTTGGAAAAACGAGATAATAAAAGCGGCATTTTTAGCTCTGAGTAGCAGTAAGGGTTTTGCTGTTCTAAATTGAAGCAGTATTTCTTCAAAAATCATTTGCTAAAATAAGTTTTTTTACACAAGAAGTAACTTATATACTTGCTATCCCACGGATGCTTTTAATGCCCGATACATTTTTTTTAGGGGTGCATCGTCTAATTCACCATTTGTGGTTGTTTTAGCAGGTTCATTTCGCCATCATAAATCCACCAACCCCTCACCGCTGGCATCGTAGTTTTCCGGAAGTGTAAACTTTTCCGGAAGAAGTTCATAGCCGATTGGGTAATGATAGATATGAAGCCGCAGAGCCTTTAAACGCAGCCGCTATCATTTCTTTGTGATCAAACATCAATGTCGGTAAATCACTTATTGTCCACCATTGGATGTCTTCATTAGGGCCTTTATTTATACTGACCAAAGAAAATTCTGTAAGGGTATAATAGCCTATGGCAGCAAAAGTAATCACATATCCAATAATCAGAAGGCACTTCAACTCCCGCCCGTTTACTTACCCGTGCAGCCGTAAATTCTTCATCCAGCCACGCATTCGTTACTGCAATTCCGAACTATCAAAAAAAAGATTTCCTCATCAGTTATATAAAGAAATCAATCTTCAATTGATCTGGACTGCCATGTTTGGAAACATTTTTCAACTTAGCGTCTCGTTCATGTGCAATTTTGCCACTAACTGATGTTTGCCCAGTAGAGAACACATTTAATATTAATAAAGTTTTTTTCATCACTCCCTGTTCTTCGGAACGATCCTGTAATCATCATCTTTCAGTCCACTCAGGCCCTTTCCTTTTTTCCTTGGGAGAGTTGTGGTATCAATAATAGCAGGCGGTGGTTGCGCCTGTTTAAATATTGAATCAGATTTATCCCGGCTCGCACTGTCGGGTGCAGTGCTAACCGGTATATTCACGCCCTGCTGCAGAGAAGAGCTATCTATTGATCTGCCCACAGGCGTAATCGTTACCGGTGGAGTGAAAGGGCTTGTTGTCGATATTTTATTATCTGGTGGCGGACCAGTAGGTTGATTAGTGGGTTCATTGGCAGGCTGTGTGATTACCGGTAGAGATGGCGTGTTTTCAATTGTTGTTGGTTTGGTTTTTAAAAGTATAAATGCAGTGAGGAGTGCAACAATTACAACAGATATTGCCCAGCTTAGTGGCCCACGTGCAATGGGAGATTGCGGACCGTTGTCCCCCCCGTCATTGTCATCGGTGGGCATGTCAATATCCAACTGTGCCTTTACCCTCGCCCAGATCATGTCTTCCATGTCGGGGATGGTAAGGCCCTGCAGCTTTACACCGATCAGTTGTTCGTATTGCAGCGGTTGATCCATTAATTGTTGATGTGTTGTAGTTTTTGTTGAAGTATTTTCCGGGCCTCACTCAGGTGCCATTTGGAAGTGCCTTCGCTGATCCTGAGTTTTTCGGCTATTTCGCGGTGGTTGTAACCTTCCACCGCGTACATTATAAATACTGCATGTGTTGCAGGAGGGAGTTTTTTCACCAGTTCCATGATCTCATCAGCGCCCATTTGTTCTAACACAGAAGTATGGATCTCAGGTTCGGGTACAGTTTCCAGTTCCACATTTTCGCTGAACCTGGTGCGACTTTTAAAATGATCCAGCCCTTCGTTCACCACGATCTTTTTGATCCATGCATGCAGTGATCCCCTGGTGCTGTCGAAGCTATGAAGACTCTTGAAGATTTTTACGAAGGCATGACTTACAATATCGGCCGCATCCATCTCATCACGGGAATAGCGGAGGGCAACATTCATGGCAAAGCCATAGAAGGAACGGAACAGCATTTCCTGGGCCTTGCGTTTATTGGCAAGACTACCATCCAGCATGTTCTGTATGTTCTCTTCTACGGCGACCATTTATTATATATCGTCTTTGTCTTTTTCTACATCCTGCATGCGTTTGAGTAAAATCGCCGAAGCTATTGAGGAGAGTACTAATTTTTCTGATGGTTCCAATTCGTTGTACATCCATACGCTGTTGTCAAGTATATCGATGATGGCCACTACACCTCCATCCCATTGCAGTTCGTAACCCGACAACAGTTTACCGCCAAACACTTTTGTTTGTTTGCCGCTTTTGGTGTTCACATTTTCAAGCCGTAATGGGCGGATGGCAATATTTTCTTTTCCGTTGGTAGCATATCCTTCTTCTTCAACATAAGGACGGTCAAATAAACCCCTGGCTGTATCTTTTGAACTATTATACCGATTCACCATCACCAGCGACCAGGGGTCTTTCTTCTCGTTCAAGGGAAGTATTGCTGCTGTGAATGCATACTCGTAGCGGTTGGTTCTTGTAATATCCCCGATATAAGGATTGTTGCTTTTATACACCAGTTGCTTTTCAGAGAACTTCTCTGTGGCATAGATCTCGGCGATTCGCTCGCCTTCCTGGATCGTGAACTGGAATTTGTTGCGTTGGTTTAGATTGCGCTTGTCGGTGTTGATGTCGAATACCCTAAGCAGCATCTCCTCGGGGGAGACGCTGAACTTTGTGTATTGAAGAGAGCCTCTAAAATCCCAGCCCCTTTTTACTGCAGATGTTTGATAAGGTCCAAAACTTAGTTTTTGGTTGATCTTCCATCCGTTCATGCCTTTTACAGGAAGCCTGGTAGATCGTTGCTGAAATTTTTCCGGAACGGATACTTTAGCGGCTGTACAGGAAGAAATCAATACAACGGCCAATATTATTTTGAAGTTCATGTTTTAAAATTAAAGATGGTTTCTATTAAAATTTGGAATAGGAAATCATAACTCTTGTCAATAAACGAAGATCGTTTTTGTTGAATATATATGATTACCGTTTGTGTATGACTTGAAGTTTTTGATCAATGAAATGGGGTATCCATCTGCATCATAGGTATAGTTAAAACTGTAGGGCTCATTTACAGGGTAGCTGCCAAAGTATTGTTTACGCTGAACAACGAGGTTGTTCTTTGAATTGTGTGAAAGGAAAAGATCCGGCCAGTTCATATGCCTGTAAGGGTTGATATTAAGATCGTATTCAAAACTTCCCTGCTCTGTGTCGCCATTGTTGCGCTTGGCAGTGCTTGCAACTGTATTACCACCACTAAAATCACTGTAGTAATCCATATCATTGGAACCAGGGAAATCAAAATGAATTTTTACTTCCGGCTTTGAATAATGATAATATTCCACCCTGGCAAGTGTTTGGGCGCCATTTTCCAGTTTACTCATTGCTGTTACCTTTCCCTGGTTATCGTAGGTAAACGATGTTTCATTTATCACTTGTTTGGTTTGCGCATCCGTGCGGATGATCTTCTGAACCCTTGTCCCTGCATATTCAAAGCGATCTGTCATGGAGAGGTAATTGGTATTGTTAGCTCCCCTCAGCCAGTGCTCGATCAGGTAAATATTTCCGGCAGCATTATAGATATAATCCGCTTTGCTCTCGGGAACATAGGAGCCGTTTACTTCCTTATATACTCTTTCCGATTTTAATTTCTTCGCTGCCTTATTGCCGCCAAGCGTGTGCACCGTTACCTCATCTGCATCCTGGCGATTAATCGTAATCGCATCGCTGGTTCCCCATTTTGAAACACGGAACTCATACTTCACAGCCGCCTTTAATACGGGTACTTCATTAACACCTGCTTTCAAAGCTGAATAGGTAGTGTTCATCTGTCCATCAGCATTCCAAGTTGTAATCGTCAAAGATGCCGGTAAACTATCATACAGTACATCTCCGATTTGCATCATTGCCCTGAGGTTTATTTTCAGGAATGGATCGGCATCAGATTGTCCATGATCAAAAGCGCCTGAAGGATAGCCATAATCCTGGGGCTTTTCACCGTTTTGTATTTTCAGTGCCTCTACGGGAATTGCATTTACAATTCCTTTCTCAACCTTGAAATCAAATGCAAGCGGCTTTTGAACCAGGGATGCTTTTGAAGAACCGGCAATAGGTGCGGCAAAATGTGTGTGAACCCCGCCATACTCTATCCGAAAGCTGGTGAGTTTGTAGTTTCCCAACGGCAGCTCGATGATGCCCGTGGTAACAGGAGCGTTTAGATTAAGCTGTAGGACGCTGTCTTTTATCACTTCTTCATTCCTGTCGTTCTTAATGTTTACAACAGCCTGAAGATTGCTGCTGTGGTAAGGCTGATCAGTAAGGTCAAGATTTGTGGTGAACCGGATGCTGGCTTTTTGCACCGTTGGTACGGGATCCTTGCCGGGAATTGGAATTGGTGTTGTTACAGGATCTTTCTTGCAACTAACAAGAATAAATAACAGTGCGATGATAAGGTTTACTGGTGATGAGATGATGCGTTTCATTTTAGTACTCTTTTTTATGTTTAGATGTTGATTTTAGAGTAGTACCCTTCATGGAAGAAAAAGGGTTGGGTAGGAAAAAAGCCTTTAACAATTCTTTAGCAAATGATTTTTTTATGCAAAAGAAAGGGTAGGAGTTTGCTATAGTCTCGCCTCTCAATTCGCTTTATTGTTGTACCATTAGGTGCAATGGTTGAGCGACCTTTGTGTTGTAATTAAGAGAATAAGAAACGACAGAGTGGGACATCCGGGTTAATACATAAACCAGCCTGGACGCAGTATTTACTTTATCAAGGGTTGTGGCAGGATTAATTACCTCTGAATTTTTACAGGTCAGCCCTCTGACGCCAATGGCAAAAGAGTTATGCATAACAGGATCAAGGCATTAGTGAAGGGACCTACTCTTCAATTCCTCTTACATCTCTATGCCCATCGTTAAAATCATAAATTGTAGAGTCTACATCAAATAACGCATATGTATAGAGGAAGTTTTGCCCTTATCCACCACGGTATACGGAAACCCTTTGAATTGTCTAAATTATAAGTGAGGCCGGTAGTTTAATTTTAAGCCTTAAGCTTCGTCAAGCCAGCAATTATTGTTAATCCTAAATTTTGTAATTAGTTGGATGATGTAAAGTGTAAGAATGATGTAAAAATAAAATACCTGTTGTTTTCGATTTTAATCCAATTTGTCCGGCAGTACGATTTTAAAAGTAAGTTAACACATATAACTACGAAGGCTCTACCATCGTTTGAAGCGGATACTCACCATATTTTCGGTTAGACTTTCTCCTTTTCCCCTGATGATAATTAGTTGTGGTAATATCCTTCCCCGGTTACAAAATTTGCTGTTATTTTTCCGATTTGGTATTTATTAAGGCTCGGTAACCAGATCAAAACTGATCATCAGTTTTTCCCATGCAACTGCAATTTTCCCCTTATTTCCTTTTATATCTTTTATAAAGTACTGCAACCTTTCAGTATGAACATTTTTTGTTGGTTTAATTTTCAATCTTAACACATCCTCTTTTTCATCGTATTCGGTCGCTAAATGCTGTTTCCACTGTTTATTGATGATTACTGTCCAATCCTTTTTTCCGGGGATGGTAAAGAATGCATATTTTCCAGCAGGAATTTCTTTGCCATTGACAATAATAGGTTTACGAATTTCCAGCGTAGTTGCATCGTGTGCACCGGTAACCCATACTTCATCATAAGGCACTAGACCTCCCCATATCACTCTTTTCCGAACACCGGGAGAATGGTAATTGATTTTTATACTGTCGCCATTGATGACGCCAACCGCTATTGCCCGGATACTTTTTTTACTGGTATCTTTTACCAGGTTGGGATTATAACAGACTTCTTCTTTGCTAATTTGTGCGTCAGCCTGAAGAAAAAAGCATAAAATGAAAAACGATAAAACAATACGGAACCTTTTATTCATAAATGAGTATTTTATATTCGTGTATAATAAAAATCATTGGAGAGCCTGGCTGCAATTTAATTTTTTAAAATCTGCTTAAAGCGACAACTGCCCAACCCGGTATTTGGAAGGATTATTTTCCTAATTAATTAGAAGCGAGCCAATTCTTGAATTCCAGAATTTCTTTCGTTTGATCCGTGATAGCTTTTTGCGCCATCTTTTTCAGACTTGCATTCATGGCATTTTCAACTTCAGCTTTTGCCATTGTTAAAGCTTCTTCATGATGAACTATCATCATGTTGGCGAAATCTTTGTCGGTATTGTTACTCATCTGAATACTGCCCATTTTACCCTTCATTTCTGCCATTGATTTTTGCAAAGCCCCTTCTGCGTGTTTCATACCTGAACTTTTATGGTTTGCTATAGCTTTCTGAAGCATACCAATCTCATCTGTTTGTTTTGTAATAATATCCTGCGCCATGCTTTTCATTTTAGAATCGGTTCCGTTTGACAATTCTATGTTGGACATGTCAATTGCCCCTTTGTGATGTTCTATCATCATATTTGCAAAATCTATATCAAAATCCCCGGTGATTTGTACCGCAGCCATTTTGTCCATCATGGTGTTCATGGCTGTCATTAACCCGTGGCCTGCTGTCATGGTTGTGTCCATGAGAGTTCCATGGTCCATTGAATCTGTTGAGTGATGTGCCATATCTGCGCTGTCAGTATGATCATGTGTGGTGGTAGCGCTTTTTTTGCTTTCACAGGCTGACAGGAACATCATTCCCGCCAGAACCGCTGTACTTATTTTGATGTTTGTGTTCATGTTTTCTCGTTTAGTGGTGAATAAATTTTAATGGTGATTTTTGATGGGTATTCTTGATTTTAGTACGTTATTGTAATCCCTGCGCCAAAACCCATATCGCTATCGTAATGGGTAGACAGGTTAAAATATTTGGTGAGGATGTACCGCAATCCGGCCATGTATTCTTTATCGGAATTGCCTGAAAGGTTTAATCTTAAACGTGGCGCAACCGGAATATCTTCCCGGGATAATTGAAAGCGGTATTTACCTTTACTGTCTACCCTTGCTTCGGCGATAAATAGCATAGGAAGGGTGTACTGAACACCGGCTACAAAGGCTTTCCTGTTTGTTTGATTACTTAGTTGGCCGAACATATTTTTTTCACTTTCGTCTCTCATGGAATTATAATGATAATCGAAACCAATAAAAGGGAACAACCACTGATTCCTTCCCATGAATCGTCCAAAATTAGTTTCACTTTCAGTACCATGCATGGCTTTTAAACCCAGCCGCCATTCTGTAGAAAGCCGGTAACGGGTACCACCCAGCATAAATTCTCCGTCGCTGCCGTTACTTTCAAGCCCTATACTTCCCATAGGATGAAGCTTTCTATCTTCTGAGTTAAGGCCACGCTTTGCTTTTTTTGGATCGGTGATGTCTGTTTTGTCAGTCAGCGGATTATTATAAGCAAACACCTTGCCCATTCCGCTCATCATGTGGTAGAGAATATGGCAATGAAAAAACCAGTCGCCACCACGTTCGTTTGCGTTAAATTCCAATGTGTCTTTTTCCATTGGCATGATGTCAATAATATTTTTCAGGATGGCGTTTTCACCTTGCCCATTCAGCAACCTGAAGTCGTGACCATGCAGGTGCATGGGGTGGCGCATCATGCTGTTATTGTAAAGGATAATCCTTATGTTCTCGCCTTTCCTGATGAGTATTTTATCGCTTTCTGAAACTACTTTGTTATCAATGCTCCAAACGTAACGGTTCATATTACCGGTGAGGTCAAATTTTATTTCTCTCCACGGACCTTTGGGTAAAGTGGTTTTTTCGGGTGCCCGCAACATCTCGTAATTAAGTGAAACTATTTCTGAAGGATCACCCCCTGCACTCTCCGATGATAAAGGTACCATATCCCCGCCTGACGGACGGGCAGGCATTCCTGCCATATTATGACCGCTGTGGTCCATTGCTGGTGTTACTTCAGCTCCCGGTTTTTCTGTTGTAGGAGTAGTTTGTTTCCTGCCTGCTCCTCTCTTCTCCATGCTTTGCACCTTTTTTTTAGTGCGGAGTTCTTCACCTGCAACCTCCGGATACATTACAGTGTTCATATCTATAATCTGGTTTTTCATTTCCATTCCTCCCACATTAACCAGGTTGCCATTCATATCCATCATGTCGTTCATCATTTGCATGCCTGCAAAATACTTGGGTCGTTTCCATCTTACAGCAGGCACTTTTTCGCCGCTGCCAAGCCACATAGAAGTAAACTTAGTACGGTCCTCAGGTGATGCCAAAAATTCGTAGCTTTTGTTTTCAGGAATGGTTACCACAACATCATAGGTTTCTGACACGGCAATAATCAGCCTGTCCACTTCTACCGGTTCTACATCGTTTCCATCGGTAGCTACTACCGTAATTTTTCCGCCGGAGTAGCTAAGCCAGAAATAATCGGATGCGCCACCGTTTGCTATACGCAACCTTACTTTATCACCTGCTTTAAATTGTGGCTGTTCGCTTTGATTTTTACCGTTCATTAAAAAATTATCATAGTAGATATCCGTTAGATCCATCGCATTCATTCGCTTCCATTCATTCTTCACTTTTGTTTTAAACCAACCCAACTTAATTGCTTCTGAATAAGTTTGTTCAGCACCTTTTTGTACTGCAAACCAATCGGTAGCAGCATGAAGGCTACGATGAGCTTCTTTTGGTTTCATGTCGAGCCATTCGCTTAAAACAACCGGTATGGTTGGTATATCCCATTCTTCTCTTTTGTTCATGATAAAAGCACCGTACATACCGAGTTGCTCCTGCAAACCGCTATGGCTGTGGTACCAGTGCGTACCATGCTGAACAATAGGAAACTTATACAGGTAAGTTGCGCCTGGCTTTATAGGCATTTGTGTGAGGTAAGGAACCCCGTCCATTTTGTTTGGAAGAAACAGCCCATGCCAATGCAGCGATGTTTCTTCCTTCAGTTCATTGTGTACCCAAATTTCCGCGGTATCACCTTCAGTGAATGTGAGAGTAGGCATAGGGATTTGACCGTTGACTGCAATGCCCCGTTTTGGCTTTTTACCAAAGGTTACTGTTGTATCTCTTATGTATAGATGATGCACAACTGTTCGAGGCGGCATCTGGCTGGTGATTGTTTTTATTGGACCCAGGTTTTGCTTTGCCACTCTTATATTCTCCATGTTATCACTATTATCCGTCATATTCACACTGCCCATGTCCATTCCATCCATGTTTGAGGTAACTACCGCTTTTCCTTTTACCAGCTTCATTCCGCATTTGGGACAATTGCCCGGCTTATCAGATTGAACTTCCGGATGCATTGGACATGTATAAGTTGTGGCAGCAGGTTGAGTTGTTGAAGATTTTGTTTTATCAACGACTAATTTCATCCCACATTTTGGACAATTGCCTGGCTTATTTGATTGAACTTCAGGATGCATCGGACAGGTATAAGTTGTGGCAGCGGGTTGAGTTGTTGAAGATTTTGTTTTATCAATGATTAATTTCATCCCACATTTTGAACAACTGCCTGGCTTATTTGATTGAACTTCGGGATGCATCGGACAGGTATAAGTTGTGGCAGCAGGTTGGGTTGTTGAAGATTTTGTTTTATCAACGACTAATTTCATCCCACATTTTGGACAACTGCCTGGCTTATTTGATTGAACTTCCGGATGCATCGGACATGTATAAGTTAGCTTTGCTACCTGGTTAGCATCTGTAACCTTATTCTCCCCTGCCGGGTGGGAAGGAATGTTCATTTCATGGTTGTGTTCATCCGTGGCATTTTCGGCTGTTATCGTACCTGTGCCTTTTATTTCATTTAATATCTCTTTTATCTCTGCAACATCAGTTTTCAATTCCTGCATCATATCCTTCATCTCCCGAACATCATTATTGGACGAGTTAGCGTTTGAGGTTGTCGTTGGTTTTTTAATGTTGCCGGTTTGCTTTGATGTTGCCGGTTTTGGCGCAGCCTTTTTTGGAGCTGCCACCTTGATTGTTTTCTTCTCTAAGTTCATTCCGCACTTAGGGCAGTTGCCGGGTTTGCTCATCTGCACCTCCGGATGCATGGGGCAGGTGTAAATGACTTTCTGTGTTTGTGCAAGTGCGATTGAATAAAAAGCCATAGCAATTGCTATTAAAATAATTTTCTTCATCTTTTTCATTTTTTTATTGGCAACAATTTTTCTTTCTTATAAAAAGAATTTTTAAAACTCTAATTACTGCTCTGCCTAATCCTTTCAACATGGTTTACTTTTTTATATCAAGGCTATCTCTGGTTCGTACTGCCCAATCAATAATTGATGCATTATTCTCTGCTAACAGCTTTGCATCTCTATGCATCCATGTGTAAGATGCTATCGGCATAGAGCCATCCTTTACACTACCTGCAATAGCCTTTAATTTGCTTAGTTGCCGCCTCTTTGAATAGCTGCCAAATTCATCAAAATTCAATTCAGCTTTTCCATCTTTTATATGATCAGCTAATAACCATCCCATCGGCTGAAGGTTGGCATACCATGGGTAGTGTGTATTATTGCTGTGACAATCGTAGCAGGCCGTATACAACAAGGACTTTACACTGTCCGGGAGCGGAACTACATTTGAAATGTCCGAGGGCAAAAGCTGGCTGCTGATGTTCCTTGCAGGGCGTATAAATTGAATCAATATGAAGACAACAAATGCTCCAACCAAGATTTTTTTTAAGATTCGCATACTATCCGCTATTTAAGTTCTTCCTGAATGGTGCCACAGGTAGGCATTGCTTTACCCAGGTAAGGATTCCTGATTTCTTTTGTTTCGCTTAACCAAAACGCTCCCTTGTTATCATTGTACATGGGGCAAAAATCTTTATACAATGCCTGGCCGCCTCCAAATGTTTTCACCAGGTCGTAAACGTCTTTACTCAATATCTCAAAATGCTCCCGTTGATGGGCAATATTCCCCCCGTTTTTAACGATATGTTCTGCATGTTCCCTTGCATCATCTTCCACATCCTCAAATATTTTCTTTTGATCTGCGGATAACGCAGTTTTATCAAAAGTTTTAAAAGCATTCTCAAGCTCTGTACCTGCAGCTGCCGCATCTGTACTATTGTCTACAGTAAAAGCATTTTTTAATTGCAAATAAGGGGTTACAATTGCTTTAATGGAAACGGCCGATTTTGTTTCTGCAACTTCCGGTGTAGTTGCTGTTTTATCACCAGTTTGCTGTTTTATATCTGTAGAATCTTTACTAATCCCTTGGGTTTCGGTTGATGTGTTACTCCCGCTATTGCAGGCTGCTAAAGTTGTGGCTGCTATTGCAATGCCAATAATTATATTTTTCATCGTTTATTTTTTGAGTTGTTATAATACAAATAACCCACCATGATTATGCATAGGGGCGGGGAAGGAATATATTTTCTTAAAAGGTCTCTGTAACGCTGCCGCAGGTGAGCATAGCACTTCCGTAATAAGGATTTCTAATTGCCTTACTGCTACTGAGCCATGATGCTTTTTTCATGGGACAATATTGCTGGTAAACTGGTTCTGTGGAAAGTTTAACCGTTTTTGCCAGGGCAAACATGCTTGTGGACAAAGATGCAAACCTTTCCCTTTGTAGTTTGAGGTCTTTAGATTGGGAAATTGCATTGGCATCACTTAATAAAGCATTGCGGCTTTCTTCTTTTAATGTTTCTTTATCAATGTGATTTACTGCCTTTACAAAAGCTTCGGAACTTGCCCTCGCAACATTTGCATTGCTGGTAACCAATGCATCCTTTAAATTGTAGTATGATGTGAGTAATAGAGAAGCCTGTGTATTTGTTTCCTGTGCAAAACTTTGTTGCATAAATGCAGTTGCAATAAATGCAGCTAATAAAAGTATCTTTTTCATTTTTGATTTAATTAATGTATAGTAAAATTATTACAGGCATGGCAAAACCATGCATAAAATTGTATACATTAAATCATATCTGAAAACTCTGGATTGCTATTCGTATATCTTCGGGTGGAGGATAAAAAAACCTTGCTCTATATTTTGGGG
>JANPIJ010000245.1:0-62300 GCA_031424955.1 Ferruginibacter sp.
GAAAGCAAATTTTTATAGTGTGCTTTCTTCTATAATAACTGCACCCGCGCAAAAAATAGGCCTGCTACCCATATTGGCTGAGATAGAACAACGCCAGTTGTTGGTAGATTTTAAAAATACCCAGGTTGATTATTCCAACAACAAAAGCATTGTCAATTTATTTGAAGAGCAGGTAAAAAAGACTCCGGAAAAAAAAGCTATCGTTTTTAACAAGGAAGAATTCACGTTCGACCAGCTAAATAAACGATCCAATCAACTTGCACATTACCTGATCAGCAAAGGAGTAACGGAAAACATGCTGGTGCCTGTCTGTTTGGACCGAAGCTTTGCGATGATGGTTAGCATATTCGGCATCTTAAAAGCAGGTGCAGCTTACGTGCCAATTGAACCTGATTACCCCCAGGAAAGAATTAGTTACATATTGGAAGATACAGCGGCTTTGATCGGTATCAGTAACATTGCGAACGGATTTAAACATGCCGTATCCACCACCTTTGAAATTATAGAAAGCGATTTCCATACAATTGATGATTGTTCGCAGGAGAATCCAAATAGAATTATCAAGCCTGGTCAACTGGCATACATCATCTATACATCCGGTTCTACCGGCACGCCAAAGGGTGTAATAATTGAACACGGCAGTTTACACAATTACCTGCTGAACAACAAAACCAGGTATATTGATATTTCGCAAAATAATACAGGAAGTTATATACACCTGTCTTATACATTTGATGCATCAATAACAGCCCTGTTTATGCCTTTGCTTTCCGGCAAACTGGTGGTAATTGGGTCCGGACAATCGGTAGATGCTTTTGAAGATAGCAATCTCCTTAAATATGCCCCCTATGATTTCATCAAAATAACCCCCTCACACCTTGAATTTCTGCAGCCTAAATTCAAGGCGCTTAGCAACGGCATATTAACGGAAAAACTGGTAATAGGCGGGGAGGCCCTGCACCCGGCACAGTTTGATTTCTTTATTACAGAGGGTATTAACGTTAAGATTATAAACGAATATGGGCCTACAGAAGCTACAGTGGGCTGTACAATATATAGTTTTAATCCAATTGAAGATTGGGAGAAAATAAAAGATGGTGTATCAATCGGGAGACCGATCGATAATGTGGTTATTTATATCCTCAGCGAAACAGGCAATTTGGTGCCGCTAGGGATAAAAGGAGAGATTTGTATTGGTGGTGCCGGGCTCGCAAGGGAATACCGCAACCGTCCTGATTTAACTTCGGAAAAATTTATTAAAGACCCATTTAGTGATAACCCGGGTGATAGAATTTATAAAACCGGGGATATTGGCCGTTGGTTGCCGGATGGTAATATCGAATACCTGGGAAGAATGGATGACCAGGTAAAGATAAGGGGCTATCGTGTAGAACTGGGCGAAATAGAGCATGTGCTTCAGCAATGTGAATCAGTGAGCCAGGGTGTGGTTCTCGGGAAAGCAGAGAAAACAGGGGGTACGCGGCTGGTAAGTTTTTATATCCCGGATATGCTCGCCATAAAATCGAAAGCAAGTGAACTGAATTTTAACCGGGTAGCAAACTGGAAAGAATTATATGAAATTGAGTACGGACAAACAGAAGGAGACGAAAATATAGATCCTGAATTTAATATCATCGGGTGGAACGATAGCTTCACCGGCACCTCCATACCTCCTGAACAAATGAAGGAATGGTTGGATGATATAGTAAACGTGGTTTTATCGGGACATCCGGGCAATGTTTTGGAGATTGGATGTGGAACAGGGCTGATTTATTACCAACTGGCAGGCAAAGTAAAAAAATATATAGGCTGTGATCTGTCCCGGTCATCCATTAACCAGATTAAGCAAAGGATCAATAAAGGATTAAGGGATTATGGTGATACCGAACTATTTACCGCTCCGGCACATGAAGTCTCCGTAAATGAGGACCAGGATATAGATACGATTTTGCTTAACTCCATGGTGCAATATTTTCCGGGGGAGGATTATATGAATACGGTGATAGAAAAAAGTATGGCGCTGATAAAGGGTAAAGGGCGTATCATTATTGGTGATGTGCGGGACAACCGCTTACTTAAACTGTTTAAAGCCCGCCTGAGGATAAAAAAATTGCAGGAATCGGTAACTGTAAAAGAATTTAAGTGGGCGGTGGATCAGGATATCCTGAAGGAAGAGGAAATATGTTTTTCACCGGAATATTTCTATAACCTGCAAGCTGTTTATCCTCAGATAACTCATGTGGATATTCAATGGAAACAAGGGTCTTTTATTAATGAACTAACCTTGTATCGGTTTACAGTGGTAATTTATGTAGGTATACATTCTGAGACCATCGAACCGGAATGGCATTCCTGGAAGGGAATGGGTGCAAAGGACATAATATCCGCACAATTGGTTAACGGTCTTTCCAGCATTGCAATAAAAGATTTTCCGAATCCCCGCTTATGGAAGGAAAGGCAGTTAAATGAAGCATTACAGGGGAAAGCGGCAAGCTCTGTGGGTGATCTTCTTAAAACAATCGAAAAAGAAGACAGAGAAAAAACTGAGCTGGACGCTATTTTTGAACTGGCTAAAATAAATGGTTACAGCTACAGGCTGTTGCTGGATGAAAACCCGCTGCAGGTTAATTTGCTTATGGAATTAAATCCTTCCATAAGTTTTATCAGTAAGCCTTATAGTGAAAATGGTTATGACACTAACAGTTTGCTTACCAACATTCCCTTATTTACAGATATCACCATTCTCCTGCAAAAGGAGATACGATCAAAAATGCTGGAAAGCCTTCCGGAATATATGATTCCTTCGGAGTTAATAGCCTTAACAAATATGCCTCTCACAGGCAATGGTAAGATAGATCGCAGGTTTTTGAGTGAGCGGGAAGATAAGGCGGTACTCAATAAAATAAACTATCAGCCACCAGGCACTGAAATACAACAAACACTTGTAAATATCTGGCAGGAATTATTGAGTATTAACCAGGTGGGTATTTACGATAATTTCTTTGAGTTAGGAGGGCATTCACTACTGGCAATGCGTGTGATCTCCGCAATTAGAAAAGAGTTGAAGGTTGAACTGGCTATCAAAGACCTTTTCCAGTTTACTACGATTAATGAGCTAAGTAAGTACCTCGAAATACAATTAAATATTTATACGGAAGAAAGCGATTCAGAAGAATTTGACATGGTTTACATATAATTTTAAGAACTCATCCAAATAACTTACAGCATGGTGAATAAAGCGATTGACCTCTTATACCTGGCAAAGCAAAATAAAATTGAGATTGCGCTCCTTGAGGACCAGCTTCAACTCAAGCTGCCCAAAGGAGAGCAGGTGAACAAAAATTTACTCCAGGAAATAAAAGATAATAAGGAATTAATTATCGATTTCCTGAGGGGAAATATAAGGGATACCAATACTCAAAATATTACACGTTTTGACAGGGATACCGTTGCCCGGATTCCCTTATCCTTTAGCCAGGAAAGGTTATGGTTTATAGATCGCCTGGAAGGAACACTGCAGTATCATGTGCCAGCCGTGCTTCGTATGAAGGGGACGATGAATAAGGAAGCTTTGGAACATGCCCTGCAGCAAATCATTAACCGGCATGAAGTGCTTCGTACCACTATCCGCGAAGAAGATGGGCAGGGGTACCAGTTTATCCATGATAAAGACAACTGGAATTTAACCGTTATTGATGGCGCTGCCTATAAATATGATGCCGGTAAACTACAACAAGTTGTCAGGCAAATGGTCAAGTTACCTTTTGACCTTTCGAAAGATCATATGCTCCGTGCAGACCTCATCAGGCTGGAGGAAAATGACCATGTACTGGTAGCAACCATGCACCATATTGCTTCCGATGGATGGTCAATTTCAATTATCGTAAAGGAACTGGTAGAATTTTATACGGCCTTTGCAGAAAATCGGCCTGCAGGTTTAGCACCATTGGCTATTCAATATGCCGATTACGCCGTCTGGCAAAGAAATCATTTCCACGGTGAGTTGTTGAAAAAGATGACGGACTACTGGAAAGAAAAATTACAGGGTGTATCAAACCTCCGCCTACCCACCGATTTTCCGCGTCCGGCAGTTCACAGTACACGCGGTGCCCGAACCAGGATTAATGTAGACAAGGAGCTCAGTGAACAAATAAAAACATTCAGCCAGCAACAGGGTACAACTATGTTTATGACCCTGCTGGCAGGTTTTAAATTAATGCTTCAGCGGTATAGCGGCCAGCAGGATATTTGTGTGGGAACGCCCATTGCAGGCCGCCAGCAACAGGAACTGGAACATTTGATCGGCTTTTTTATCAACTCCCTTGCATTACGCAGTAATGTAAGCAATGATCTTTCCTTTATTGAATTATTACAACAGGTGAAGGCCACTACACTGGAAGCTTATGCTAACCAGCAGGTACCCTTTGAGAAGGTAGTTGAAATAGTAGGGAACGAAAGGGATATAAGCCGTAACCCGCTGTTCCAGGTTTTGTTCACCATGCAGAACACTCCTGAAACTCCTGAATTGCGTTTAGGTGAAATGGTACTATCTGCCGAAGGACATGAAAGCGCCACTGCTCAACTGGATATCATCTGCAATATTACTGAAACACCGAATGGCTTCTACGCAGGAGTGAGTTACTGTACAGATCTGTTTACAGAATCAACTATCCGGCGGATGATGATGCACTTTAAACAACTGCTTGCCGCTATTGTTAAAGCGCCGCACCAGGCCATTGGGTCATTACCGATGCTGAGCGCTGAAGAACAACACCAGTTGCTGGTTGAGTTCAATAACACAAAACTGGAATATGCACGGCTTCAAACATTCATCGGTTTGTTTGAAGAACAGGTTTCAAAAACGCCGGATAATATTTCAGTTGTTTTCGAAGCAGAGCAACTCACCTATCAGCAACTCAATGAAAAAACCAACCAGTTAGCCCGCCATTTAAAAGCCAATGGGGTGAAGGCCGAACAACTGGTTCCCATTTGCATGGAACGCAGTCTTGAAATGCTGGTGGTAATACTGGGTATTTTAAAAGCTGGTGCAGCCTGGGTACCCATCGATCCCGAATACCCCAACGAAAGAATCAATTACCTGCTGGAAGATACAGCAGCATCGCTGGTGATCACCAATAGCAACAGTATTGGAAAACTGCCTGCCGATCCTGCTATCCGCATTGTACAGGTAGATGAAGACTGGCAGCAGATCAGCGGTCAGCTTACAGATAATTTGCAAACTGATATTGCACTTCACCAGCTAGCCTATGTAATTTATACATCGGGTTCTACCGGCAAGCCTAAGGGAGTAATGATTGAACATCGCAACCTGTGCAGTTACCTGTTGAATAATAAAACCACCTATATCGCTGACGATGCTTCCCCTTCAGGAAGTTTTGTTCACCTGTCCTATACATTTGATGCATCCCTTACCGGTTTGCTGATGCCTTTACTGTATGGCAAGTCTGTAATAATCGGTTCTAAAAAATCTGTGGATGTGTTTGAGGACAGCAATATTCAAAAATATGCGCCTTACGATTTTATCAAGATAACCCCTTCTCACCTGGAGTTGCTGCTGCCAAAAATAAGGACGTCGAACGGAACTTTATTAACGAAGAAACTGGTTATCGGTGGTGAAGCGTTATTGCTGAGCCAGTTGAATTACCTGGCCGAAGAAGGACTGAATGTTACGATCATAAATGAGTACGGTCCTACAGAAGCCACGGTTGGCTGCAGTATTTACAGTTTTGATACCATGGGTGATAGCGAAAGCATGCCTAAAACCAATAGTATCAGCATAGGCAAACCAATCGACAATGTGCAATTATATATACTCGGTGAAAACAATGAATTATTGCCGATAGGCGTGGCCGGGGAATTATGCATTGGTGGCGACGGGCTGGCCAGGGGATATTTAAACCTTGCAGATCTCACAGCAGATAAGTTTATAAAAAATCCGTTCGGCTCAACGGACGGATCAAGATTATATAAAACGGGGGATTTAGCAAGTTGGTCGGCAGATGGAAATATCACCTACCTGGGACGTAAAGATGAGCAGGTGAAAATCCGCGGCCACCGGGTGGAATTGGGCGAAATAGAAAGTGTACTGCAGGAATGTCCCGCAGTTCGCCAGGCAGCGGTATTGACAAAAGACAGCAAGGAAGGCAATAAACAATTGGTGGCTTATGTGGTGCCTGTTTATGAATTTGATAAAGAGGAACTGGTTGGTTTCCTGCAAAGCCGGCTGCCTGAATATATGGTACCGGCGCTTTGGATTGAACTGGAGTCTATCCCCTTAACCATCAATGGAAAAATTGACCGGAAATCGCTACCTGATCCGGATGTTTCGGCGCAGTTGATTAAACAATACGTAGCGCCAAAAAATGAGTTGGAAAAAACGCTTGCGGAAATCTGGCAAAATGTGCTGGAATTGGACCAGGTAGGTGTTGAAGATGATTTTTTTGACCTGGGCGGGCATTCCCTGCTGGCCATACGCCTTATTGCTGCAATCCGAAAAGCGGTAAAAGTGGAGATGGAAATCAGCGATATTTTCAACTATCCCACCATCGCCCTGATGGCCAAACAGGTGGAGAAACAATCCGGCAAAACGGTGTTACCATCCATCGCAGCACAAACTTCAAGGCCGGAGCATATCCCCTTATCGTTTAGCCAGGAACGGTTATGGTTTATTGATCAGTTGGAAGGCAGTATTCCATACCATATACCTGCCGTATTCAGGTTGAAAGGGCTGTTTAATAAGGATGCGTTGCATTATGCATTGCAGCAAATCATCAATCGCCACGAAGTGCTCCGCACGGTGATACGGGAAGAGGATGGACTTGCTTACCAATACATCAATCCTAAAGACGAATGGCAGTTGACCTGTGAAGATGGGGCACAATTCAAAGAAAACAGGGAAGCCTTTCAACAACACATCAGGCAACTGATCAATAAGCCTTTCGACCTTGCGTATGACCATATGCTTCGTGCCAACCTGGTGAGGCTGCAAGATACCGAACATGTGCTGGTAGTAACCTTACACCACATCGCATCCGACGCCTGGTCGGCCTCTGTGATTGTAAAAGAATTATTGGAATTATGGAAGGCTTATGAAGAAGGCAGAGAGGCTGCATTGCCGGTAATCCCGTTGCAATACGCGGACTTTGCCATCTGGCAGAGAAATTATTTGCAGGGGGAAATATTGGAAAACAAACTGGCTTTCTGGAAAAAGCACCTGGAGGGCGTTGAACCATTACAGTTACCTACAGATTATGGCCGGCCCCTGGTGCAAAGTACCAAAGGTGCATTCACCCGTTTTTTTATTGATAAAGAAATTGCAGCCGGGCTACAACGGTTGAGCCAGCAGGAAGGAGCATCGTTATTTATGACCTTGCTCGCAGCTTTCAAGGTATTATTATTCCGCTATAGCGGCCAGCAGGATATCTGCGTAGGTACGCCCATCGCGGGCAGGCAGCAACAGGAACTGGAAGGGTTGATCGGATTTTTTATCAATACACTCGCTTTGCGCAGTGAACTGAGCGATACCATATCTTTTAAAGAATTATTACAGCAGGTACGCACCAATACGCTTGCTGCATACGAGCACCAGGATGTACCTTTTGAAAAGGTGGTGGAGGCCGTGGTGAAAGAAAGGGAATTGAGCAGGAGCCCTTTGTTCCAGGTAATGTTCATCCTGCAAAATACGCCACCCGTAGATGATCTTCGGTTAGGAACATTGGAATTAATCCGGGAGGCCAATGAGCATGATACCACCAAATTTGAATTAACCTTTAGCATGGTAGAATCTGCTGATGGCCTGAATGGCGCAGTGGAATATTGTGCGGAGTTATACAATGAAGAAACCATTCAGCAAATGGTTACTCATTTTAAGGAATTGCTTCAGCATATTGTTAAGCAACCGCTTCAAAGTATCAGCAGTTTGCCAATGCTTACCAGCGAAGAAAAGCATTGCCTGTTGGTTGATTTCAACGATACGCAATCGGCCATTCCATCCGGCAAAAGCATTATTGAATTATTTGACGAACAGGTTGCAAAAAATCCGGCAAAAGTTGCAATTGTATTTGAATCGAAAGAAATTACTTACGGCCAGTTGCACCAGCAATCCGGCCAGTTGGCAAATTATCTTTTAAGGAAAGGGGTAAGAAAAGAAACCCTGGTACCCATTTGTATAGAGCGTTCTATAGAAATGATCGTGGCTATCATGGGTATTTTAAAAGCAGGTGCAGCCTATGTTCCGATCGACCCCGGGTATCCAATGGAAAGAATCAGCTATATCCTGAAAGATACTGCAGCCGGTTTGGTTTTAACCAGCAGCAACTCGATATCAACATTGCCGGCAATCGAAAATTTACCGTGTATCTGCGTAGACAGCGACTGGCCACACATCAGTAAAGAAGAAACAGTAAATATTCATACTGAAATTGATCCCGGGCAACTGGCCTATATTATTTATACTTCCGGCTCCACCGGTAAGCCAAAAGGGGTGCTGATTGAACACGGCAGTTTATTGAATTACCTGTTAAATAATCAAACAAAATACATCACTAAAGAGGAGAACAATGCAGGAAGTTTCATACACCTTTCCTATACATTCGATGCTTCCGTAACGGGTTTATTTATGCCCCTGCTGGCAGGTAAAACCATCGTAGTAGCATCCGGGCAGGCAATGGATTTATTTGAAGACCCTAACCTGCTGAAATATGCACCCTATGATTTTATCAAAATCACCCCGGCTCATATCGAATTACTGGAACATACCATTCAGCAAGGCAAAACAAACTGGATAACAGGTAAACTGGTAATCGGTGGCGAGGCATTGCACCTGGGGCACTTTAATTCATTTATCACCAAAGGGGTAAACGTAGAGGTAATCAACGAATATGGCCCAACCGAATCTACCGTAGGATGCAGTACTTATTCATTCCATACACTGGCAAATCATGATCACCTGAAAAATGGGATTCCCATTGGTAAACCGATTGACAATATCCAATTGTACGTATTGGATAAGGGCAATGAACCGGTACCCATCGGTGTAGCGGGTGAACTCTGTATTGGTGGTGACAGTTTATCCAGGGGCTACCTGAACCTTCCGGAATTAACAGCGGAAAAATTCATCCATAACCCGTTCGGCGAAATAAAAAAAGTTGCACGGATCTATAAAACCGGTGACCTTGCCCGCTGGCTGCCAGATGGTAACCTGGAATACCTGGGACGGATAGATGACCAGGTGAAAATACGTGGATACCGGATTGAATTGGGAGAGATTGAATCTGTATTACAGGAAACCGGTCTGGTAAAACAAGCAGTGGTATTGGCGAAAAAAAATAGCGAAGGAATCAAACGATTGATCGGCTATGTAGTGGCCGGTGAAGGATATACCAGGGAAGCAGTGACTGCCTACCTGCATACCAGGTTGCCCGAATATATGGTGCCGGCACTATTGATGGAACTGGAGGTATTGCCACTCACTACCAATGGCAAAGTCAATAAAAAAGCGCTTCCGGATGTGGATGCAAATAAACTGGCATCGAACGAATATGCTGCACCACGGAATGAAGTGGAAAAACACCTGGCTGAAACATGGCAGAAATTATTGGGGATAGAACGTGCAGGCATCAACGATAACTTTTTTGAACTCGGTGGAGATTCCATCCTTACCATACAGGTAGTTAGCCGCATGCGCCGGCATGGGTATGAACTGAGGGCAAAGGATATATTTGTTCACCAAACGATCAGCAGGTTGTCGGCTGCAATAGCAGAGCGTTCCCAGTTGGAAGCATCTGGTGAACAGGGAATACTATCTGGCCTAAGCGGCTTGTTACCCATCCAGCAATGGTACCTCGAAAAAGATGCAGTAGCAATATCTCATTATAACCAGGCCATTTTATTAGGCATCAAAAAAGCAGTTTCCGCAACGGACCTCAACAAAGCAATCGAACACCTCACCTTGCAGCATGATGCCCTTAGGTTTAGTTATAAAAAGGTGGACGATGGCTGGCAACAGGAATATACCCATTCCAAAGGCATTGCAGTTACGGAAGACCTGCAGCTGGCAACACAGGATACACTCGCCATGCTGGTAAAAGAAATTGCCGATCGCCACCAGCGCTTGCTGGATATTGAAAAGGGACAACTGATCCGGGTGGTGCTCATGCAAACTCCTGCTGCGGAAACCCACAACCGCTTATTGCTGGTGATCCATCACCTTGCGGTAGATGGTGTGTCGTGGCGCATTTTACTGGAAGACCTCGAATTGTTACTGAACACTATCAGTGAAGGAAAAGAACCTGCTCCCGTACAGAAGGGCATTTCTTACCGGCAATGGCACCATACATTGGAGAAGTATGGAAAAACCCGTAGGCTTTTATCCCAAAAAGAATACTGGCAAAATACCATTCAAAGTTATCAACCGCTGCCCGTAGATACGCCACATGAAGGCAAAATGACCGCCGCCGAAATGGGCCGTCATACAACCCGGCTAAATGCCGGACAAACCCGCCTTTTGTTACAGGAAGTACCACGTGCGTATCATACAGAGATCAATGATATTTTGCTCTGTGCACTTGCCGGAACATTATGCGATTGGGCTGGTAACAACAAAATTGTTATCGGTCTCGAAGGGCATGGCCGGGAACCTATACATGAAGACATTGATACAAGCCGCACCGTTGGTTGGTTTACGACCATCTATCCATTGTTACTGGAAACGGTTACTGACGGTGAATATGGCAACCAGGTAAAATCGGTAAAGGAGCAATTACGCAAGGTACCGGACAGGGGAATCGGTTACGGTGTATTAAAATATATTAACCGGGAACCCGCACTCCGGGGTGGCCCGGTATGGGATATTGTATTCAACTACCTGGGCCAGTTTGATAATGTGGTGAATGAAAGCAACTGGTTCGTTGGCGCTGCCGAATCTTCCGGCGCAGGTATCAGCGAAACCTGGGAACAGGATGAGAAGCTGTCAGTAAATGGCTCTGTACAATCCGGTGAACTGGTGCTTAACTGGGGCTATAGCAACGTACATTATAAGGCGGCAACTATTCACGCGTTGGCAGATGCTTTCATATCAAGACTGGCAGATTTGATTGCGCATTGCATGAAGCAACAGCAATCCGGCGAACTGTTTACCCCTTCAGATTACGGGCTTGGAGCAGAGGTGAGTTATGATGAACTGGATGCATTTTTGGAGGAGCCTTTCAATGGCAAAAAAAGAAAAGAACAGGTAGAAGGAATCTATCGCTTAAGCGGCCTGCAACAGGGTATGCTTTTTCACGGACTATATGATGACCGGGCAGGCGCTTATACGGAACAATTTAGTGCGGACCTGGTAAATGCTAACCTCAGTCATTTGACAAAAAGCTGGCAGCAGGTGCTGAATAACCACAGTATTTTACGCAGCGGATTTTATTCCGATGTATTTAGTGTGCCGGTGCAATGCGTATATCGTGAAGTAATACTTCCGGTGGAAGTGCTGGACTATTCTAACAAAACAGCAGCGGAACAGGTAGCTGCAATAAATGAATATGAAGCCGCTGACCGGGCGAAAGGTTTTGATTTTAAATCAGTTCCCCTGATGCGTATCAGTTTGTTAAAACTGAGTGACGAGCGGTACCGGATGCTATGGTGCTTTCATCATATTTTATTCGATGGCTGGTCTTTACCGGTGCTGATGGAAGAATTTTTAAGCACTTATGAGTTGCTGGTTGCCGGCTCCCCGTTGAAGGCGCAGGAGCAAGACAAGTATGAAGACTATATCCGATACATAGAAAGAGGCGATCAGGAGGCCGAAGAAAATCACTGGAGGGAATACATGCTGGGGGTGGAGCAACCTACACTCCTACCCTTTATTGGTACCACCACAGAAAGGACCAAGGGGGCGGGCAGTTACAGTACACTGCCTTTGCAACTGGATGCAAGCTTAACGGAAAAAATACAAAGCTATGCACAACAACACCGGCTAACGGTGAATACGGTGATGCAGGGCGTTTGGTCGCTGCTACTGCACCGCTATACAGGAAATAAGGATATTGTGTATGGTGTAATTGTATCCGGCCGGCCCGATAACCTTCCCAACATAGAGAAGCGGGTGGGCATGTTTATCAATACTTTGCCGCTGCATTCCGCTATAGAAGAAGGGCAAAAAGTGACGGACTGGCTGCAATTGTTACAAACCCAGCAGGTATCCTCCCGCCAGTACCAGTACACGCCACTGCATGAAATTCAGCGTTGGGCCGAAGTGCCTGCCGACCTGTTTGACAGCTTGCTGATTTTTGAAAACTATCCGGTAAGTGAGATCATTGGCTCAAGGAAATGGTCGCTGGAAATTGAGAATGTTCAGATGCGGGAGCAGACGAATTACCCGTTGAGTATCATCATCAGCAGCGCAGACAAGATCAATATCGGCTTTAATTATAACACCGCTTTGCTGGAAGAAATATACGTGGAAGCGATAAAGGATCATTTTGAAAATGTGTTGAAGCAGTTGGTGATTACTGATGGAGCAAGTCGTTTACAGGATATCAATCCAATTACGGTACCCGAAAGGCAACGCCTGCTGGTGGAGTTTAATCAAACGGAGGTTGCCTATCCCCGTAACAAAAGTATTGTGGATCTGTTTGAAGAACAGGTACTCAAAACCCCGGCTGCAACGGCTGTAGTATTTGAAGAAGATAAATTGAGTTACAAAGAACTGAATGAGCGGTCAAACCAATTGGCGAATTATTTAAGAAGCAAGGGGGTACGGCAGGAAAGCATGGTGCCGGTCTGTATTGAACGGGGCATCGATATGATTGTGGGGATAATGGGGATATTAAAATCGGGTGGGGGGTATGTTCCAATTGACCCCGAATATCCCACTGAAAGGGTCGGCTATATGCTTACTGACATAAACGCTTCCATCATCTTAACCAGTGAAAACAGTCAGTCAAAACTGCCTGCTTCGGATGGGTATGATATCATAAAATTAGATACCCATTGGGAAGCCATATCCCTGCAACCGTCGAACAATTTGGCCGTTGCGATTTCCCCCAATAACCTGGCTTATATCATCTATACCTCAGGATCTACCGGAAAGCCGAAAGGGGTAATGATTGAACATTACAACGTGGTTCGGTTATTTCACACCGATCAGCCTTTATATGATTTCAATGACAAAGATGTATGGACGATGTTCCATTCATTTTGTTTCGACTTTTCGGTATGGGAAATATTCGGCGCATTGTTTTATGGGGGCCGCCTGGTGATGGTACCTTCGGCGGTTACAAAAGATGCGCAGCTTTTCAGCGGTTTAATATTATCCAAAGGCGTAACGGTGTTGAATCAAACGCCTGCCGCGTTTTATGTGTTACAGGATGTGATGGTGGAGAAGGCAAAACAGGTGCCGGTAAGGTTGGTGATATTTGGCGGTGAGGCATTGAACCCTGCCAAGTTAGCGCCCTGGAAGAAGGCCTTCCCTGCTACCCGTTTAATCAATATGTATGGTATTACGGAAACAACCGTGCATGTTACCTTCCAGGAAATTGAATGGCAACATATCAATCATGGCAATAGTATTATTGGTAAGCCAATACCCACATTAACCTGCTATATATTGGACAGTAATAACAGGCTGGCACCGATAGGTATTGCAGGTGAATTATATGTTGGTGGCGCCGGTGTTGCCCGTGGTTATTTAAACCGCCCGGAACTAACTACGGAACGATTTATATCAAATCCATTTAGTGAAGATCCGGGATCAAAATTATATAGGACCGGAGACCTGGGAAGATGGTTACCGGATGGAAATATTGAGTACCTCGGCCGTATAGACGACCAGGTAAAAATAAGAGGTTACCGCATCGAGTTAGGTGAAATAGAAACAGTGCTGCAACAAAGTGGATTAGTAAGCCAGTCAGTGGTATTGGCCAAGGCAAACAGCGAAGGAACAAAGCGGCTGATCGGTTATGTGGTTCCAGCGAAAGGATATACAAAAGAAGCAGTGGGTGACTGGCTGGGCAGCCGTTTGCCGGAATACATGGTACCCCGTTTATGGGTAGAACTGGAACAGTTTCCATTGACTTCCAATGGCAAGATCAATAAGAAAGCGCTGCCGGATGTAGAAGCCGGTGATTTGGTTTCGAATGAATACCTGGCGCCAGTAACTGAACTGGAAATGCAGTTGGCTGAAACCTGGCAGAAATTGCTGGGTATCCCCCGTGCCGGCATAAACGATAATTTCTTTGAATTGGGTGGTCACTCCTTACTTGCTATCCGGCTCATTTCGGTTATCCGCAAAGAGCTCAAAGTAGAGATCTCGATTAAAAGCTTATTCCAACATTCTACTATAGCATCTTTGGCTGTCTATCTCCAAGCCCAAAACAAGGGCGCCTTACTTCATTCCATTGAAGCGATGCCGAGGCCGGAATTTATCCCTTTATCCTTTAGCCAGGAGCGTTTATGGTTTGTCGATCGCCTGGAAGGAAGCCTGCAATATCACATTCCTGCTATCATGCGCCTGAAGGGAGATATGAACCGGAATATTTTGGAACATGCATTAAGTTCCATCATCAACCGCCACGAAGTACTCAGAACGATATTCCTGGAGCAGGATGGTGACAGGTTTCAATTTGTAAAAGAGAAAACCGATTGGAAATTGCCCCTTATCGACGGTTCAATGTATGAGAATGACCCGGCCGGATTACAACTACTTATTAAAAACCTGATTGTTGCGCCATTTGATCTGTCAAAAGATAATACGTTGCGTGCCCACCTGGTAATGCTCAGCGAACAGGAACATGTATTGGTGGTAACATTACATCATATTGCTTCTGATGGATGGTCCGTATCAATACTGGTGAATGAAGTCACTGAATTTTATGCGGCGTACGAGGAAAACAGGGAAGCAATAATGGCACCCCTGCCTATCCAATATGCCGACTTTGCCATCTGGCAGCGAAATTATCTAAAGGATGAAATTCTGGAAAATAAGCTACAATACTGGCAGGAAAAACTAAAGGGAACAGAGCCACTGCAAATGCCCATCGATTTTCCACGTGCCGCCATTCAAACCTTAAAAGGTGCTAATGCAGGATTTGTGCTCGACAAAGATTTATCCGCCGCCTTATTACAATTAAGCCAGCAGCAGGGAAGCACCTTGTTTATGACACTGATGGCCGCATGGAAGATATTATTGTACCGGTACAGTGGCCAGACAGACCTTTGTGTAGGTACGGGTATAGCTGGGCGTCAGCAACAGGAAGTAGAAGGCCTGATTGGTAATTTTGTAAATACACTTGCAATAAGAACTGAATTAGATACGGATGAAAGTTTCATTGATTTATTACAAAAGGAACGAACAAATACGCTGGAAGCCTACGAGTACCAGGAAGTACCTTTTGAGAAAGTAGTGGATGCAGTAGTTACCAAAAGAGACAGGAGCAGAACCCCGATCTTCCAGTCAATTCTCGTATTGCAGAATACACCTGAAGTACCCGGCCTGGAATTTGGAAAATTGCAATTGACCAGGGAAGTGTACGAAAGAACCACGGCACAGGTTGAACTCTATCTTGGTTTAACTGAAAATACTCATGGCATTGTTGGATCAATGGAATATAATGCCGACCTGTACAAAAAAGAAACCATTCTCCGCCTGCTTGCGCATTTCCGGCAATTGATTATTTCAATCGTAAACGATCCGGAGAAAAAGATATCGGAGTTAAACATTTTATCAATTACCGACGAGCAACATTTGCTCTTCGGCCTGAATGCAAATATAACTGACTGGCCAAAAGATAAAACCATCATTGATCTCTTTGAAGAACAGGTTGCAGCAGATCCACAGGCAACTGCCGTTATTTTTGAAGAGGAGAAACTTACTTACCGGCAACTGAATGAAAAAGCCAACCAGTTGGCTTACTATTTACAGGCTAAAGGGGTTAAAAAAGAAACCCTGGTAGCCATCAGCATTGAACGCTCATTGGAAATGATAGTGGGAATACTCGGCGTGTTAAAAGCAGGCGGTGCCTATGTTCCTATCGACACAGAATACCCTGCCGAACGCATGCAATTTATGCTGGAAGATACTGCGGTCAAGATATTGCTCACCAGTGACCATATCAGGCCCAATTTGCCGGTTAACTACAATGTTACTGTCATTTGCCTCGATGGTGACTGGGATGAAATTGCACGTCATCCTGCCAGAGATATCAAAACAGCCATCAACGCCGGCAACCTGGCCTATATTATTTACACCTCTGGTTCCACTGGTAAACCCAAGGGCGTAATGATTGAACATAGGGGTGTGGTTAACCTGGCTTTAAGCCAGGCTGCTGATCTTCGGCTAAAACCAAAGATGAAAACCCTCCAGTTTGCCTCTTTTGGATTTGACGCATCCTGTTACGAAATATTCAACACCTTATTAAGTGGAGGCAACCTGGTACTTCCCAAAAAAGAGGATCTCCTGTCGGCAGAAAAATTTGAAGCGCTTATTAATAAGCATGGTGTAGAAGTGGCAGTATTCCCTCCATCCTTTCTGCTGGTTATAAAGGATTCATTTGGGCCTATCAAAACATTGGTATCGGCCGGCGAAGCTTTAACTGCCGGAATTGCCAGACATATTCAGTCAAAAGGCATTCGGTTAATAAATGCTTATGGCCCTACAGAAAATACAGTATGTACTACCCTTTCGGATGATACGGTTAAAGAAAATGATGTAGTAGTGATAGGGAATCCTATTTCAAACGTGCAGGTATATATCCTGGATAAATCAAATAACCTTTGCCCAACCGGGGTGATGGGTGAAATATGCATCGGCGGGAGCCAGTTAGCCCGGGGGTATTTAAACCGTGCTGAATTAACGGCAGAGAAATTTATTGACCATCCGTTTACTAAGGAAGCCGGATTAAAAATATATAAAACCGGTGACCTGGGTCGTTGGTTAGCCGATGGTAATATTGAATACCTGGGCAGAAAGGATGAGCAGGTTAAAATACGTGGCTTCCGGATTGAATTGGGAGAAATTGAGAGTGTATTGCAGGAATGTGAGTTGGTGAAGCACGCTGCTGTTATTGCAAAGGCCGACCAGGATGGAAACGGCCGTTTGATAGGATATGTGGTTCCAAATGGTGAATTTGACAAGCAGGCCATTCAGTCTTACCTCGGACAAAAATTGCCGGAGTATATGATACCCGGAATAGTAATTGAAATGGAGGAATTGCCGTTGACGGCAGCCGGAAAGATCGACCGGAAGGCATTACCAGATCCCGATACGGAGAATCGCTCCGGTAATAATTTTGTGGCACCGGCGGGTAATACCGAAACAATACTGGTAAAAATATGGGAAGAATTGCTGGATCTCGAAGGAATCGGTACAGAAGATAATTTTTTCGAATTAGGCGGAGACTCATTGTTGGCCATCCGGGTGATTTCTGCTATCAGGAAAGAACTGGATATAGAGATGCCCATCGCCGACCTGTTTGAATACCAAACGATCGCATCACTTGCCGCCCAGGTAGATAGCAAATCCGGCACGGAAGTAATTCCTCCCATTCAACTGGCCCAGCGGCCGGATCGCATCCCATTATCTTTCAGCCAGGAGCGCTTATGGTTTATCGATCAATTGGAAGGAACCGTTTCTTATCATTCCCCCACCGTATTAAGACTAAAAGGAAAGTTGAACCTGGCAGCATTAACCTTTGCCCTCCACAATATCATCAACCGGCATGAGGTACTAAGAACAGTGTTTGATGAAGTGGATGGAAAACCGTTTCAAACTATTAAAGACGCGGCTGACTGGCAGATTATTTTGGTGGATGGTTTGATTTACAAAGAAGATAAATTAGGTTTGCAGAGCTATATAGATAAGTTGATAAAAGCACCATTTGACCTGTCAAAAGACTATATGCTGCGGGCTGACCTGATTAACCTGGAAGACGAAGACTATATACTTGTAGTAACGATGCATCACATCGCGTCGGATGGCTGGTCGATACCAATCATTGTACAGGAAGTAGTGGAATCATACAGCGCATACGTTGAAGACCGGCCCCCCCTGCTGACTGAGTCGCCATTACAATTTGCTGACTATGCAATTTGGCAGCGGAAATACCTCGATGGAGAAGTATTGAATAAAAAGGCGGGCTATTGGAAAAAGAAACTGGATGGGGTAACGGCTCTTCAATTACCCACTGATTATAGCAGGCCTGCTGTAAGAAGTGGCAGGGGTGCGATGTTAAATTTCACGATCGGCAAAGAATTATCGGACCAGGTAAATCAACTATGCCAGCAGCAGGGAACTACCCTATTTATGACATTGCTTGCTACGTATAATGTTTTACTTAACTGTTACTCAGGAGATCATGATATTTGTGTAGGTGCGTCAATAGCAAACCGTCCCCAAAAGGAATTGGAAGGATTAATCGGTTTCTTTGTGAATACATTAGCTTTACGAAGTGAGGTGAATGAAACCGATACTTTTAGCGAACTTTTACAACAGGTAAAAACAACCACGCTGGAGGCCTATGAACACCAGGATGTACCCTTTGAAAGAGTAGTGGAAGAGGTTATAAAAGAAAGAGATGCCAGCAGAACCCCCTTATTCCAGGTGATGTTGGTATTGGCCAATACCCCGGAGTCTTCGAAACTTGGTTTTGGTGAAGTGGAGTTGTCACTTGAGTCATTCGAGACTAAAATATCCAAGTTTGACATCACTTTTCATGTGAACCAGGCAGCCAATGGCTTACAGGTTTCTATTGAGTATAATACCGACCTTTTTAGAGAAGATACCATCATTCGAATGGCAGGCCATTTTAAACAGCTTTTAAATTCCGTAACAACAGAACCACAACAAAAAATAGATTTATTACAGATGTTAACCGAATCCGAAGAACAACAGTTATTGGTTGAATTTGACTAACGAAAGAAAATGGGAATTTATGGATAAGAGTTTTATAGATTTATTTGAGGAGCAGGCTCTAAAAACGCCTGGTAATATCGCTGTTGTTTTTGAAAATGAACAATGCACTTACCAGGAGTTAAATGAACGTTCCAACCGGTTGGCACATTACCTGCAAATAAAAGGCGTAAAGGAAGAAACATTGGTTCCGCTTTATATTGAAAGGGGCATAAATATGTTGGCAGGCATGCTGGGTATTATGAAAGCGGGTGGTGCCTACGTGCCAATCGATACTGATTTTCCGGCAGAACGGATTATCTATATGCTAAAGGATACCGGGGCTGCAATTGTATTGAGCAGCCGGGAAAGCGCATCCAAACTTCCTGTAGTGGAGGGAACAGAGCTGGTTGAAATAGAGGCTACTCCCGATCAACCCAAAGAAAATTTGCCTGGAAAAGTATTACCCGGCCAGCTAGCCTATGTGATATATACTTCCGGTTCTACCGGCACACCAAAAGGCGTGATGGTGGAACAAAGGAACCTGGTGGATTATGTTAACGGGTTATTTGAAAAAACACAGATCAATGAATGCAGCTCCTTCGCCCTCGTTTCAACAATTGCAACTGACCTGGGTAATACCGTCATCTACGCATCCCTGGCATCCGGTGGAGCTTTGCACCTTTTTACCAAAGAATCAGTTAGCAACATAGAATTATTACACCGGTACTTTGCAAACCATAAAATAGACTGTTTAAAAATAGTACCCTCGCATTGGAAAGTGTTGAACATGGACGATGAGTTATTGTTGCCCCAAAAGCTGTTGATATTTGGTGGTGAAGCGTTGCCTGAAAAGGTAGTGGAAGATATCCGGTCAACCGGTACCCGCTGCCGCATTGTTAATCACTATGGCCCAACGGAAACAACTATTGGCAAGCTGCTTCATATGGTAGAGCCGGGTGTAAAATATGAATATACCGTACCAATCGGTAAACCATTTTCAAATACAAAAGTGCTGGTATTAACCAAAAATTTAAAATTATGTCCTATTGGTGTTCCGGGCCAGTTATACATAACCGGCGATGGAGTGGCAAGGGGGTATTTGAATAACCCGGAATTAACTAATGAAAAATTTATCCGGAATCCATTTTCCAAACAGGCTACCTCAGTAATGTATAGTACGGGTGATTTGGTAAAGTACCTGCCCGATGGAAATATTTCCTTTATTGGCAGGGTAGATAACCAGGTTAAAATTCGTGGCTATCGAATAGAGTTAGGTGAAATAGAGAGTATCATGCAACAGGCTGACACCGTAAGCCAGGTTGTAGTACTGGCAAGAGAAGACAAACAGGGTAATAAAAGACTGGTAGCCTATATTGTACCGGAAGGCGATTTCGACAGGGCAGCTATCCTAGCTTATTTAAAGGATAAATTGCCCGACTACATGATACCCGCCATAATGATGGAAATGGAACAGATGCCTTTAACAGCAAACGGAAAGATAGACAGGAATGCCTTACCGGATCCGGATGCCAGCGGGTTGCCGGGCCTGCAGTATTTGGCTCCACGAAATGAGGTGGAAGCTAAGCTGGCCGAGCTTTGGCAGGATGTACTGGAGGTAGACCAGGTTGGTGTAAATGATGATTTTTTTGAACTGGGCGGCCATTCATTGTTGGCGGTAAGATTAGTATCCTCTATTCGTAAAGCTTTTGTAGTAGAGATGCCAATCAGTGATATTTTTGATTACCCCACTGTTGCATTGCTTGCCAATCAGCTTTCAAACAATACAGACAATACTGTACTTAGTACTGTAGAAGCGGTAACACCCAGGCCTCAACATATTCCATTATCCTTTAGCCAGGAAAGGCTGTGGTTTATTGATCGCCTTGAAGGAAGCGTGCAATATCATGTACCGGCAGTAATCAGGTTAAAAGGAAATCTGAACATCAATGCATTAACCTTTGCGTTACAGGGTATCGTAAACCGTCACGAGGTGCTTCGCTCTGTAATGCGGGAAGAGGATGGGCAGGTATATCAATACGTAAAGGATCCCGGAGGTTGGGAACTAACAATTGTGGATGGCTCTCCTTATATGTCCGATGACAATTTATTACAGCAATATATACAGCAATTGATCCGGGCCCCATTTGATTTATCAGAAGATGATATGTTTCGGGCATCCCTGATTACCCTGACTGAAGGCGAATTTATTTTAGTAGCCACACTACATCATATCGCCTCTGATGGCTGGTCAAGATCCATACTTGTTAAAGAAGTAGTTGAATTGTATAATTCTCATGAGGAAGGCCGGGAGGCACAGTTACCTACCCTGAAAGTACAGTACGCAGACTATGCCATCTGGCAGCGCACTAATCTTTCCGGCGAATTATTTGACAAAAAGCTGGCTTACTGGAAAAATAAACTGGACGATGTAACTACCCTTCAACTTCCCGCAGATTTTAAAAGGCCGGCTATCTGGAATACCCGTGGGACTTCGGCAGATTTCAAGATTGATAAGAATTTATCCCACCAGTTGTTGGAACTAAGCCAAAAGCAGGGCACCACATTATTCATGACTTTGCTGGCTGCATTCAAAGTATTGTTGCACCGGTATAGTGGTCAACAGGACATCTGCGTAGGAACTCCTATTGCCGGGCGTCAGCAAACTGAAGTAGAAGAACTGATCGGCTTTTTTGTGAATACCCTTGCTTTACGGAGCGAAGTAGAAAGTGAAAGTACGTTTAAAGATTTTTTACAACAGGTAAGGTCAACTACAATGGAAGCCTATGCCAACCAGGAAATACCCTTTGAAAAAGTAGTGGATGTGCTGGTATTGGAGCGGGATATGAGCAGGAACCCGCTTTTTCAGGTAATGTTTGTACTTAGAAACACTCCTGAGATTCCTGAGTTGAAGTTGGGTGAGGTAGAATTGAAGGCCTATACCTATAACCGAACCTCTACCTTATTTGATATTACACTTTTTATTACCGAGAATGAGCATGGCTTGCATTGCCTTTTTGAGTATTCCACCAGCCTTTATACAGAGCAGACGATCAGCCGCATGATGTCTCATTTTAAGGAATTACTCCAATCAATAGTTACTGTTCCGGAACAAAAAATCGGGGTAATTTCAATGGTAACCGCTTCGGAAAAAAAACAGCTGCTGGATGATTTCAACAATGGCTTTACCGGGAACATATATCCGGACTATGAAAATATCATTACCCTGTTTGAAAACCAGGCAAAAAATACACCGGGTGCCTGCGCAATTATTTTCGGAAATCAGAAAATAACGTATCGGGAATTGAATGAACGGGCAAACCAAATTGCCCGCTACTTAAGAAGCAAAGGGGCAAGCGAAGAAACACTCATCCCGATAATCGTAGAGCGGTCAATTGATATGATAACCGGCATATTGGGCATTTTAAAAGCAGGCTGCGTTTATGTACCAATTGATCCTGAATACCCGCTGGCAAGGATCAGCTATATGCTGGAGGATACCAATGCATCCATTGTTGTTAGCAGTCATAAAACGATTTCAAAAATAAAGATCAGGAAGGGAGTTGAAATTATAGAGCTGGATACTGCCTGGCCAATCATTAGCAAACAGCCTTTCAGCAACCTGCAGCTTGCAATTGCTCCACACCAGTTGGCGTATGTGATTTATACCTCCGGCTCTACTGGTAAGCCCAAAGGCGTTATGTTACAGCATAGTAATCTTTCTGCATTTATTTGCTGGTGCCGGGGCGAATTTGCATCCAGCCGCTTTGAAATCGTATATGCTTCCACGTCTATTTGTTTTGATATTTCACTATTCGAAATATTTTTTACCCTAACCACCGGAAAACCATTAAGAATTATAGAGAACGGCCTGCATATCGGCAGGTACCTGCCCGGTGATTCACAGGTGCTCATCAATACGGTACCGGTTGTTATCGAAAATTTATTAAACGAGGGAACTGATTTAAGCCATATAAGTGTAATCAATATGGCGGGTGAACCGGTGCCCTGGAAAGTGCAGCAAAGCCTCAATACGGAGCGTATTGAAACCAGGAATTTGTATGGGCCTACCGAGGACACCGTTTATAGCACGGTATACCGCTTAAAAAACGGAGCGCCGATATTAATCGGAAAGCCGATTAACAATACCAGGATTTACATTATCAGTAAAGAACAACAGCTATGTCCAATAGGCGTAGCCGGCGAAATTTGTATAGCCGGCGCAGGGCTAGCAAGGGGCTACCTGAATCGTCCTGAACTGACTGCTGAAAAATTCATTGCCGACCCGTTCAGCAATGACCCGGATCAACGGATTTATAAAACAGGTGACCTGGGAAAATGGTTGCCTGATGGGAATATTGATTACCTGGGAAGGATAGATCAACAGGTAAAAATAAGGGGGTACCGGATCGAGCTGGGCGAAATTGAAACTGGGCTTCAGCAAAGCGGGCTGGTACAACAGGCCGCAGTATTGGTAAAAAAAGATAAGGAAAATCAAAGCAGGCTGGTTAGTTACTATATACCCAATTGGGCTGTGGTAAAAGTTAAAGAAAAAGAACTTTACCAGCGCCAGGTAGAAATCTGGAAAGAAGTGTATGAAACAGAATATGCCAAAACAGAAGAAAATGTGGAGGACGCAGAATTTAATATAGATATCTGGCATAACAGCTTTACCGGCCAGGCGATTGAAGAAGATCAAATGCAGGAATGGCTTTACGATATTGTAAACGTGATCCTTTCTGAACAACCAGGCACTTTATTGGAAATCGGGTGTGGAACCGGTTTAATCTACTATCAGCTAACCGGGAAAGTTGATAAATACATTGGTACAGATTTTTCGAGGTCTTCCATTAACCAGATCAGGAACAGGATCAGTAAAGGAATCAGGGATTATGGCCCCACCGAATTGCAGGTATGTGCTGCCCACGAAGTATCCGTAAATAAAGAAGAAATAATAAACACCGTCTTACTCAATTCAATCGTACAATACTTCCCCGGTGAAGATTATATGAACGACGTAATCTCCAAAAGTATTTCCCTGTTAAAAGGAAAGGGCCGGATTATTATCGGGGATGTGCGGGACAACCGTTTACTGGAATTATTCAAATACCGTTTGCAAATACAAAAACTACAGCCCTCAGTTAGTATAAAGGAATTGCGGTGGACAGTAGAGCAGGAAGTTTTAAAGGAAGAGGAGCTCTGTTTTACACCGGAATATTTCTATAACCTGGCATCCGTTTACCCTGAAATCACCCATGTGGACATACAATGGAAAAATGCTTCTTATACGAACGAACTTTCTTTGTATCGCTATACGGTAGTTATTTATGTGGGAATTGAAAGAGCAATTACAGTACCAGAATGGAACAACTGGCGGGATATTACAGATAAGCAAAATCTGGTAGCCAGGCTGCAGCAGGAAGAGGGTATAGTTGCGTTAAAAGATGTACCGAATTACAGGTTATGGAAAGAAAGATTAATCAACGACTCCCTCAGGAATCAGTCTGCCCATAAAGTAGCAGATCTTACACTTTCAATTGAACTGGAAGACCCGGAGACCATTGAAATGATAGAGGTATTGCGTACTGCGAAGGCGAATGGCTATCAATGCAGGCTATTGCTTGATGAAGATCCTTTAAAATTAAACCTGCTGATGGAGCGAAACCCTTCGGATCATTTCATCAAACAGGTGTATAGCGAAAATGGCTTCGCTAAAGCTAACCTGTATACTAATATACCATTGTTCACGAATATTAGTGCGGTACTCCAAAAAGAAATCAGGTCTGTACTCCAGGTGAACCTTCCCGATTATATGGTTCCTTCAGAATTAATTGCACTCACCCACATGCCATTAACCAGTAATGGCAAAATAGACCGGAATTTTTTAAGTGAAAGAGAGGATAAGGCGGTTTTAAACAATATCAATTACCAGGCACCCCGAACTGATATTGAGCAAACCCTCGCCAATATATGGCAGGAATTATTAGACATCGAACAGGTTGGTATATATGATAATTTCTTTGAAGTAGGAGGACATTCCTTACTCGCAATAAGATTATTGGCAGCCATTCGCAGGAAATTAAATGTTGAACTTTCTGTGAACGATATTTTTATCTATCCAACAATCGCCGGATTCTCGGAGCAGTATTTTAATTCCGGCGAAAACAAGGCACTTACCCCCGCCAACTATAAACACCTGGTACCCATCAAAACAAAGGGCGATAAGATTCCCATTTATATTGTTTCCGGGGGCGGCGGAACAGCACGCCGGTTTATGGAATTTGCTGAAATGATGGATGCCGATCAACCGGTTTACGTATTACAGCCTCCTATTGAAAGTAAGGACTTAAAAGAATTCCCTTCAACGGTGGAAGAAATTGCCCAGCGGTTTATTGAAGAAATTTTGGTAGAAAACCCTATTGGTCCGTACGCTTTGTCCGGTCATTGTACCGGCGGATTTGTAGCATTTGAAATGGCCAAACAACTGGAAGCGATGGGCAAAAAGATACATTTACTGGCCATGTTTGATACGATCATACGGGCGAGAAAAAAAAGACCACCGGCATCAATCAGCAATCTTTATCATATCCCGCTTTTAACGAAATCCTTGATTGCGAAAATCATCTTGAAACTTGATTTTGAATCTTTCTTATTAAGAAAACATACAAAGCAGGCGATTCAATATAAAATAGATTCTGTGAAAAAAATTATCAATAAAAGAAGGAGGAAGAAGACGAACCTGGATAACCTTGAATATGCCGGCCTGGAAATTTTTAATGCATCACTGGATTTATATGTGACTGCCTGTAGCCAATATAAATTAGAGCCATACGACAGAGAGATTGTTTTGTTTTATGCGAAAGACCATTATTTTTTCCTGGATAAGGATAAAAATGTTGGTTTTAAAAAATTCGAATTGGGTGAAGACACCAAAAATATGTGGAAAAAATACTCGGCAACTGTCTCCATCCATGACATTGAAGGAGAACACTCTAACATTTTTGACCCGGAGCACAGCAATGAATTTGCAAGGTTATTACAACAGCATTTGGATAAGGTATCTAGTTAGCGGCGGTTAACGCATATAGTTGTAAGGAAATGGAAAGGCGCCGTTAATGGCTGGATTTTATTTTACCGATATCAAAAGTATTTACTTGTGGGCCTACTTTATCTAAAAATGCATTCTCAAAGAAATAGAGACTGACAAGAAGGAATATAATGAATGTTCTTTCTTTCATCATATTTACAACTAAAAAATTATTATGAAAAGAGTTTACAAGCAGGATGACTGGAAGAAAACATGGAAAGATTATTACCGGTATGATCTCATGGAAGTATATGGAGAAAAAGGGAAATACCCGGGCTATGTATACGCTTATGAAAACCGAAGGGATGCTACCATATCTCTTATAAAAAGTGTTGCAAAGGAAGGGGACGAAATTCTAGATGTTGCCGGTGCCTCCGGCAATATTACCTTAAAGTTGGCAGAAATGGGCTACCGGGTTACCTGGAATGATATGTATCCTAATTTAGCAGAATATGTGGAAATGAAAAGAGAGAAGGGCATCGTTACTTATAAGGAGGGGAATATATTAGAAGTTAAATTCGACCAGCTTTTTGATGTAATACTGGCTGCAGAAATTATAGAACATGTTGCTCATCCGGATGAATTTCTTGAATTTCTTTCTACGCTTGTTAAGCCGGGAGGTTATATTGTTCTTTCCACTCCCCTGGGATCCTATTTTAAGAACCGGCTTCCAAGATTTTCCGAATTTAAAAACCCGGAAATTTTTGAATCGAAACAATTCCAACCAAATTCGAACGGGCATATTTTTTTACTTCATTTAGACGAAATTCCGCTTTTGACGAAAAAATCAGGATTAGAAATTATTAGTATGAAGTATTATACGAACCCATTGACCAACGGGCACATGAAACTAAATATGCTGCTCAGGCTAATACCTAAAAAATTAGTATTTGCCATGGAGCGGTTCTCACAAAAGTTGCCGGCGGCCATTGGTAGAAAAATTCATAATAATTTTTCAATGCTTTTACAAAAAAGCAATACTGCGCAGCAAACCAATTTAACCTGATACCTGCAAATGAAAAAGCAGATTCAGGATGATATTTAAAGAATCCTTACAAAAACAGCAACGGGAACAATTATTTTTTATTGAAACAATGGCCTTAAACCTATCTTAACAAAACATGCTTACATCAATGATACCAGCAAGAAATCTATATGCTGATTTTAGCGTTAGTGAGATTAATCCAATTGGAACTTTGAAGGGAGGCCAGGCTATATTTTTTTTGATCAAAGCTGCAATGGCTTAGCTTTGATCAAATTTGTTGAAAAAACAATATGTAAAATGAAAAGGTATTGGTGTATAGAAAACATACAATATCTATAAGAGGACTAATTATGTTTAAAAAGATCTGGAACTATATTTTTAATGTAAAGCCGGGACAGGAGGATACCCCCACCGAGAAGTTAACAGTGAAAGAAAGGCTGGCAGCATTTAAAAACCTGCCCCTCTTTTTTAAACTGGTGTGGCAAACAAGCCCCCTGCTGACTTTTTTAAATGGCTTTTTACGTATTACCCAATCTGTATTACCATTAGGCTTGCTGTATACCGGAAAACTGATTATCGACCAGGTAGTGTTGCTTTCCCGGGATGGCAATGAAAGTCTTTCACAAACCTTTTTATGGCGTCTAGTGGCCCTCGAATTTGGATTAACTATTTTAATGACGGCCCTGGGCAGAACAGTTAGCCTGATTGATAATTTATTAAGCGAACTACTAACTTACCGCACTACCATCAAACTAATGACCCATGCGGCCACCCTCGACCTCGACCAGTTTGAAGATTCGGATTTTTATGATAAACTGGAAAGGGCAAGACAGAATACCACCGGGCGTGCAGCTCTTTTATCCCTCGTATTCAGCCAGGTGCAGGATTTTATTACCATTGCGGTGCTGGCAGCCGGGCTCATTTTTTTTAATCCCTGGCTCATTTTTGTATTACTAATTTCAATTATCCCCAACTTCCTGGGCGAGGCCTATTTTAATGCAAAAAACTATAGCCTCATCCGCAGCCAAACACATGGCCGAAGGGAAATGGAATACATCAATTTTATAGGCAGCAGCGACGAATCGGCAAAAGAAATACGGCTGTTTGACTTGTCAGAATTTTTTATAAACCGCTATCGCAAAATATCCCGATCGTTTTTTAATGCAACACGCAGCCTGGAAATGAAGCGCTCCATACTCGGAACTATTTTGTCCCTGCCGGGCTCCATTGGATTTTATATCGCCTTTGTTTTTGTAATCAATGGTGTATTGTCCGGAGCAATCACTATCGGGGGATTAACCTTCCTGATCGGATCTATCCGTCAATTGGGAATGCTCTCACAAAGTGTAATGAAACGGGTTAGTTTAGTGGCAAAGGGCGCCCTGCACCTGCGTGACTTTTTTGACTTTTTTAAAATCAAACCAAGGATCGCCCCGGCTAAAAATCCCCGCCCATTCCCTAAACCAATCAAACTGGGTTTTACATTTGAGAATGTAGGATTTAAATATTTAAACTCAAGCAGATGGGCAAACCGCCACCTGAATTTTACCTTGCATGCCGGGGAAAAGCTGGCACTGGTGGGAGAAAACGGGGCGGGCAAAACAACCCTGGTAAAACTATTGGTACGATTGTACGAACCTACCGAAGGCAGGATATTATTAGATGGCCATGATTTGAGAGAATATGATTTGGGTGAATTAAGATCACAGATCGGCATTATTTTCCAGGATTACCTTCGCTACCAGATGACCACCTCTGAAAACATTGCAGTCGGTAATATCAGGGAAAAGGATAATAAGGAACTCATCATCAATTCAGCTAAACAAAGCCTTGCAAACCTGATTATTGAGCGGTTTCCGGATAAATATGACCAGATGCTGGGCCGCCGTTTTAACAAAGGGGTGGAACTATCGGGAGGAGAATGGCAAAAGATTGCACTGGCACGGGCTTATATGCGTGATGCCCAATTGGTGATACTGGATGAACCCACTGCGGCTTTGGATGCCAGGTCTGAGTATGAAGTATTTCAGCGCTTTGCAGAACTGACAAAGGATAAGGCAGCGATGTTAATTTCTCACCGCTTCTCCACCGTAAGGATGGCAAACCGGATATTGGTTTTGGAAAAGGGCCAATTGGTAGAAATAGGCAGCCATGAAGAACTGTTAGCAAAAGGTGGCAGGTACGCTGAATTATTTCAGTTACAGGCAATGGGATACCGGTAGACCCGGGTGAACGTAAAAAATATTGCCAGAAAAGAACGATGCTTTGGCTTCTTTCATTAGCTCATTATCAAATTAGCATATTAGCAAATTAGCATATTAGCATATTAGCAAATTATCCTTCTTTCATCCGTCTCAAATAATTGATCACCGCGGTAATTTCTCCGTAAGAATATGCATCGCCTAACTGTTGCTTTACCGGCCCGATGGCCAGGCTGTTCTTATTTCCCGAAATGGCTTCTTTAATCGTATCCAGTTTATTTTTACTTACCAACTGGTAAATATCTATTTCACCGGTAAAAACGAAATGGCCCAGGTGCTCTTCAATGGTGGCTCTTTTTAATCCCCTTGCAACAGCAATCTCATCAATATCTCTTCCCTGCTGAAATAATTGCAGGCTCGCTAATTTTGTCTCCGTAGGTTTAGTGCTTTGGCTCACCATACGCTGGCGTTTGGGTGCTTTTTCGTTCATTCTTCCTGCAAGCCCGTTGGCCCTGCAATAGTCAATGATGGGGTCTAAAAATAACGACCCATATTTCACCAGTTTCAAATTTCCAAAGCCTGAAATATTTGCGAGGTCACTGGTGGTCAATGGCAGATAAGTGGCCATTTCCACCAGCGTTGCATCGGAAAAAACCTGGAAAGCGGCTACGTTTTCTTCCCTTGCCAGTTGATAACGGATAGCCTTCAACTGTTTAAATAGTTCATTGTGCACCCGGTTATTTGCCGGGGAAGATACCATTGTTTCTTTGCGGGCAGTTGTAGATTTCACCAGGCTTACCTGCAATTCACCCTTTAAAATTTCCATGCTCTTTTCATTCAACTGAAGCACCGGGTATTCGCCATCGCTTTGCTGCAAATATTTTAATTGCAGCAATTCCCTCACATATTGTTTCCACTGATCTTTGCTGATATCTTTTCCAATACCATAGGTTTTTAATGACTGGTGTTCGGTCCTGGTGGTACTACTTCCCCTTAAAAAATCAATTACATAATTGATCCCGAATTTACCATTTAACCGGCTTACCGCACTCAGTAGTTTTTGTGCTTCCACCGTAGCATCTGCTTTTTCTTCATCACTCAGGCACACATCGCAGCTACCACAATAAGCCGGTGCCGCCTCATCAAAATAATTCAATAAATATTGCCGCCTGCACTGCCTGGTGCTGCAAAGCGCAGCCATCTGGTCCAGCTTTTTCAGCATGATCTTACTCTGTTCTGCATTGCCTTCAATAGTGGCAAAACTTTTTAGTTTAAACACATCTGCACCACTGAAAAACAACAGGGCTTCACTGGGTAATCCATCCCTGCCGGCACGCCCGGTTTCCTGGTAATATCCCTCTATGTTTTTAGGCAGGTCAACATGTACCACAAAGCGCACGTTACTTTTATTGATGCCCATCCCAAAAGCAATTGTGGCAACAATAATCTTTATTTCATCCCTTAAAAATTGTTCCTGGTTTCGCTCTTTAATATTTTTTTCAAGGCCTGCGTGATAGGCTGCTGCTGCATATCCCTTTTCCCGCAGATTTTCAGCAAGGCTTTCTGTTGAATTCCTGCTGAGGCAATAGATGATACCGCAATCATCTTTATGTACCTGTAAATAATCAAGCAGTTGCTGTAAATAATTCCGCTTTTGTTTGATAAAATAACTGATGTTGGGCCGGTTAAAAGAATTTTCAAAAACAGTGTAATTGGTAACTTCCAGTTTTTGAATAATGTCCTGTTTGGTTAGTTTATCGGCAGTAGCGGTTAATGCAATAATGGGTGTGTTGGGAAACTGCTTTTTCAGTTGTCCCAATACCAAATATTCCGGCCTGAAATCATGTCCCCAATGGCTGATACAATGTGCCTCATCAATTGCAAAAAGGGACACGTTGATATCCTTCAAATAATTCAACAAACTATTTTGCCCCAATAATCTTTCAGGCGCTACATATAATAATTTCAACTGGTTATTATTCAGCCGCTGAATAATGGCTGCCTGTTCAAAAGAGGATTGGGACGAGTTTAAGAAAGCTGCCGCAATGCCATTTAGTTTAAGTGCATCCACCTGGTCTTTCATTAAAGCAATAAGTGGGGAAACAACAATGGTAACACCGTCAAAAACCAATGCCGGAATTTGATAACACAGGGATTTGCCACCACCTGTTGGCATCAAAACAATGCTGTCATTTTTTGCCAGTACATTCTCAATAATTTCCTGCTGGTTGTGCCGGAATTCGTTGTAGCCGAAATACTGTTGCAGGGTTTGGCGGATGTCCATCATACATTATCTTTTTTAAATATTTCGACGTTGCTAAGTTAAAACAAGAAATTCATTCGTCCGCCCCTAACCCCTGAAGGGGAATAATCAACTATATAGTGGAGTGAAATTTTAAAATTGAGTTTACACGCAAAAACAGCTCATTAGAATTTATAATGTACCCCCAGCCTGCATTGCAGCCTTCTTAACAAAAAATATTTAAAAATTATTTGGATTTATCAGCATCCTGTTGATACCTTTGCGCCAGTTCTTTAGTTATCACTTATCAAGAAAGGCAGAGGGTAATGGCCCGTTGAAGCCTTGGCAACCTATCCGGATTTATTGGGATAAGGTGCCAATTCCATCCCGATTTTATCGGGAGAGATAAGTCAGACCACAGCTAAAAATATAATTTCAACATATTAAAGCTCATCTGATTTTATCGGGTGAGCTTTTTTGTTTTACCCCATGCACTTCGGGTAATATCAATCGCTCAACCGGTAATGAATTTAATTCTTGATGATGATTGCAGTAACCAATTACAATCACATTAATCACTTCCTTCGGGAAGACGGAGGACAAAAACATGAGCAACGCAACACAGTTATTACACAGCATCCCAATTGATCCGCTAACAGGCGCCATCAGTGTACCCATTTACCAAACCAGTACTTTTATACAGGACGCACCTGGTGTAAACAAAGGATATGATTACGCAAGAAGTAATAATCCAACCAGGGAAACAGTTGAAAAAATCATCGCAAAATTAGAAAAAGGATCTGCGGCATCAGCTTTCAGCAGCGGGTTAGCCGCCATTGATGCAGTAGTCAAACTACTGAAATCAGGTGATGAAATTGTAGCGGTAGATGATATTTACGGGGGTGCCTTTCGCCTGTTTGCACAAGTGTATGAAAAATTTGGTATCACGGTAAAATATGTGGATACCACCAATATTGAAAACGTGTTTAATGCAGTAGGCCCGCAAACCAAACTGATCTGGCTGGAAACACCCACCAATCCCACATTAAAAATTTCGGATATTGAGGGCATTGCAAAAATTGCAAAAGCCAGTCACTGTTTGCTTTGTGTAGACAATACCTTCGCATCACCTGCATTACAACAACCACTCACTTTAGGTGCTGACCTGGTGGTACATTCCGCCACCAAATACCTGGGTGGGCATAGTGACCTGGTAGCCGGTATTGTGGTTGCCAAAGATGCTGAACTGGGAGCAAAAATTAAGTTTTTACAAAATGCCTGCGGCGCTATTTTAGCCCCATTTGATAGCTGGCTGCTGATACGTGGTATTGAAACGCTTCACCTGCGGGTAAAGCAACATTGCATCAATGCGCAGGCAGTTGCGGAGTACCTTGAAACGCACACCTTGGTTGATAAAGTGTATTATCCCGGCCTGCTATCGCATCCCAATCATGCCATCGCTAAAAAGCAAAGTAAGGGGTTTGGTGGCATCGTTTCCTTTTCACTGAAGGAAGATACGGAGGCTGCTGCCATATCATTTGTTACCAGTACAAAATACTTTTTGCTGGCCGAAAGTTTAGGTGGTATTAAGAGCCTGGTAAGTCACCCGGCACAGATGACGCACAAAAGTATACCTGCCCATATACGCAGGCGCAATGGTGTAGCGGATAGCCTGGTGCGCTTAAGTGTGGGATTGGAAGAAGTGGAAGATTTAATTGAAGACCTGGAGCAGGCTTTTACAAAATTATTGCAACACTATAGAAGCACTGAAAAGCAACAAGAAGTTGCGACGGTATAAATTATTCCAGCGTTGCCATCCTTCAAAAAGGTTGGCAACCCTTTGCGGAAGGATTATTTTATTTCGACCAGTTTGGTCTAAAGTAAACGGTAATGAAAGATCCAAATTGATATGCCGTACAAGTCCCGATTCAAGTGTAGCATCGGGATGCCGAAAGTCGGCAAGTCCCGAAATTCGGGATTGGCATAACACAACAATGATGACATGAAAAACAAACGCCTGTAACGAAAAAACTTTAAAATTGATCAGGAAAATTCAGACAAAAATCATTTGAAAATAATAAAAAAATAACAACAATGGAACCTGGTAAACAATTGACGATTGGCCTTTTTGGCTTTGGTGTAGTAGGCAAGGGCCTTTATGATGTATTGCACAATACGGCTACGCTTCAATCCACGATCAAAAAAATCTGCATCAAAAATGCAGGTAAGAAAAGAAGCATTGCAGCGGAGAATTTTACAACCGATGCATCGGAATTATTGAATGACGATACCATCAACGTAATAGTAGAATTGATCGATGATGCGGATGCCGCATTTGCCATTGTAAAAACTGCTTTGCAAAAAGGCAAGGCCGTAGTAAGCGCCAATAAAAAAATGATTGCGGAACATTTTGAAGAATTACTTGCATTACAAAAAGAATATCAAACACCGTTTTTGTATGAAGCATCCTGCTGCGCCAGCATGCCGCTGATCCGTAACCTGGAGGAGTATTACGATAATGACCTGTTACAATCCTTCCGGGGCATCATCAATGGCTCAACCAATTTTATCTTAACCAAAATTTTTGAGGAGCAGCTTGATTTTGACAAAGCGTTGCTGATGGCGCAACAGCTTGGTTTTGCGGAAAGCAATCCCAAACTGGATATCGGTGGATTTGATGCAGCCAATAAGCTCAGTATTTTACTGGCGCATTCCTTTGGCGTAATCGCAACAACGGACCAGTTTCTTTTCAATGGCATAGAAAATATATCATTGCCCGATGCAGGTGTGGCCAAAGAAAAAAGGTTTAGCATTAAACTGGTAGCAAATGCACAAAAATTAAAAAATGGCAAACTGGCTGCCTTTGTATTACCACAGTTTGTAACGAAAAACGATGACCTTTACCATGTTCAAAATGAATTCAATGCCATCACTACTGAAAGCACTTTCGCAGACAAACATTTTTTTAAAGGAAAGGGGGCCGGCGCATTTCCTACAGCCTCGGCGGTATTGAGCGATATCTCCGCATTGCGTTATAATTACAAATACGAATACAAAAAAATATACCACGAAACTGATACGGAACTGACGAATGATTTTTATTTAAAAGTGTTTATCAGTGTGGATGATTTTGAGAAAATAAATAAAGACGATTTTGAGTGGATAGAGGAATGGCACAATGGGCTACAGTATAGCTGGCTGGTGGCTATCATACACGCAGAAAAATTATTAACATCCAAATGGTGGAGAGCCGATGGCGTTTCGCTGATTGTGTACCCCGAAGCGATTGTAGAAGATATTGACTACAAAGAAATCAGCAGGCGTAGTTTGCAACTGGCCGGAGTGGTATGATGAGTGATGAATGATGAGTAATGTATAGGTTCTCTTATTCATTACTCATCACTCATTATTCATCACTCATCATCCTTATTGTGAAATATAATTATGCAGCAGGGAGATGGTTTCTTTTTGAGATTCAATGATGGCGGTTACCACATCAGTGATAGAAATTACACCGGTTACTTTATCATCTTTCATTACAGGCAGGTGGCGTACCTTTTTTTCACTCATCAATTCCATACACTTTTCAATTTTATCGTCCGGAGACACTGAGATTACTTTCTCAGTCATAATCTCCTTTACCAGTGTATCATGGGAGGTCTTACCTTTTAATATTATTTTTCTTGCATAGTCTCTTTCAGAAATAATTCCCAGTAGCTGGTCGTTTTCCATCACCAATAGTGCACCTACGTTTTTCTCCCCCATCTCTTTTAATGCATCGTATACCGTTACCCCGCTTATGATTGAATACACATTATTCCCTTTTACCTGCAAAATGTCAGAAACTTTCATGTTCATTTGGTTTTAAATCGTTAATCAAACAAAATGTTGAACAGTCAAAAAAGATCACTACAAATTGTTTGAACATGAAGATACTAAAGTGAATGAATAAAATAAAAATGATTTTCAGGCGCCGGGCACTACAACATTTTGTTAAAAATTTATTAAGCAGAAATATTTCCCCACCTGTATATCATTATACCCAAATTTTAAGCTGAAACACTCATTTTTAAGCCTGCTTCCCGTGGCATCATTTTAGAAACTATATCTGTCTAAAAACGAAAGAATATGGAAACAAATGAAAAATTAATTGAGGTTTTAAATGACCTCATAGAAATTAATAATGACCGTGTAACCGGTTATGAAAAAGCCTCAGAGGAAACAAAGAACCTGGATGTTGATCTGCAGGCAATTTTTCACAGCATGGCGAATGATAGCCGGAAATATGCTGCGGAGTTAACGGAACAGGTAAGAAACCTGGGTGGTGAAGCGACAACCGATACAACTAATAAAGGTAAAATTTACCGGGTATGGATGGATGTGAAAGCTACTTTTTCAGGCCACGACCGTCAGTCAGTTCTAGAATCCTGTGAATTTGGTGAAGATGCAGCTCAAAGAGCTTATAAAGAAGCCCTGGCATCAGACGTTGAGCTGGATGTTCCAACCAGGCAGTTAATAACCGGTCAACAGGAATCGCTTAAAACCGCTCATGATTTGATAAAAAATTACAGGGATGCTCACCAGGCGGTTAATGCTTAACTGAGTAAGAATTTCTCCTCTGTCAATTAAACCATCTGAATATTAAATAGCCAGGCATTTAGCCTGGCTGTTTTTTTCCATTAAACCGGCTGAAGGAATTGAATGCATCCTAAGAAACATGCAGGTTTATATTTCGATAACCGTTGACCGTGTTGATAAATATTGAAATCAGATTCTTTTAATCACTTTAATAACAACCAGTTTTGAGGTGGGTGTATTGCTTTTATCAGCCACACTGCTTATTGGCACCAACACATTTGTTTCAGGAAAATAAGTTGCTGTGCAACCAGCAGGGATATCAAAAGGAACTACAATAAATTGATGTGCTACCCTTTCTTTGGTATCGTGAAAATTATACAGGTCCACTACATCCCCACTTTTCAAATGTCGTTGAGTCATGTCCTGCAGGTTCATGAATATTACCCGGCGTTCGTTGTAAACTCCCCTGTAACGGTCATCCAGGCCATAAATAGTAGTATTGAACTGATCATGACTGCGAATGGTCATCATCATCAATTCGTCATCGGCTAATTGCGGCGCATATAACGGGGCAATATTAAAATGCGCCTTTACCGAAACAGTATTAAAATTACCCTCCCGGTTGCAATTGGGCAGATAAAATCCACCGGGCATCCTTACCCTTTCATTGTATGCTTCAAAGCCAGGTATCGTATACTCAATATCTTCCCTGATAAAATCGTAATGCTGCAAATATTTATCCCAGTTTATTTTAGTTCGGTCACCCAAGGTAGCTTTTGCAAGCCTGCATACGATAACGGGTTCGCTCAGCAGCATGGCTGAAACCGGTTTCAACATCCCTTTGGATGATTGTACTACACTCATTGAATTTTCGCAGCTCACAAACTGAACTTCACCATTTACGATATCTTTATCAGACCGGCCAAGGCAGGGCAAGATCAATGCTTCTTCGCCATGCACCAAATGACTGCGGTTGAGCCTGGTAGATACCTGGACCGTGAGTTGGCATCTTCGCAATGCTTCGGCTGTAAACAGTGTATCGGGAGTGGCAGATAAAAAATTACCCCCCATTGCAAAAAACACTTTTGCCTTTCCCTGGTGCATTGCATGGATTGCACCCACCACGTCATACCCATCATGCCCTGGTGGAGTAAAATGAAAATGATTTTGCAACGACTGCAGGAATTGTGGTGAAGGCTTTTCATAGATACCCATGGTACGGTCACCTTGTACATTGCTATGCCCACGTACGGGGCAGGTACCTGCCCCCGGCTTTCCAATACTGCCTTTCAGCAATAAAAGATTAACCAGCTCCTTAATGGTATTGACTGCATTTTTGTGTTGGGTAAGCCCCATTGCCCAGCATGCAATTATCTTCTTTTTGTTGGATAAAACCTCTACCGCTTCCTGCAGTTGCTTTAGTTCAATGCCGGCGGCTTTTATCAATTCATCCAACTGCTGTTGTTGAAGATGGTCAATATACTCATGATAGCCTTTGGTACTTTTTTCTATGAATGAGGTGTCGAAAACAGTGCCCGGATTAAGCTGTTCTTTTTGAAGCAGGAGTAATGCAATCGCCTTTAATAAGGCCATATCCCCGTTAATTTTTACCTTCAAAAATATATCGGTGAGGTTCGTATTGATTTGCAATAAACCCTTCAATGTTTGAGGATTACTAAAACCCATCAGTCCTGTTTCGGGTAATGGATTGATGGAAATAATTACCGCCCCGTTTGCCTTTGCTTTTTGCAAAGCGGTGAGCATCCGGGGATGATTGGTACCCGGGTTTTGTCCAAGTATCATAATTACTTCTGCCTCGTAAAAGTCTTCCAGCTTTACTGAGCCTTTGCCTACACCCAACGATTCACCCAAAGCAACACCGCTGCTTTCATGGCACATATTGCTGCAATCGGGCAAATTATTGGTGCCGTATGCTCTTACAAATAACTGGTAAAGAAAAGCCGCTTCGTTGCTGGTTCGCCCCGAAGTATAAAAGATGGCTTCATCCGGAGAAGGCAGTTCATTTAACTTGTCAGCAATTTTTTTAAACGCTGCTTTCCATGAAATGGGTTGGTAATGACTGGCTCCTTTTGGGAGAAACATAGGTTCTGAAATGCGGCCCTCTTTTCCTATTTCATAATCCGATAATAATGCAAGATCACTTACTGAATGAACGGCAAAAAAATCCGCTTTTAACTGTTTGGTGGTTGCTTCTTCGGCTATTGCTTTGGCTCCGTTCTCGCAATACTCTGCAATGCCGCTGCGTTCATCATCCGGATCGGGCCAGGCACAACCAGGGCAATCAAATCCTTCTTTTTGATTTAAACTGTGTAATGCTTTTAAACCCCTTACTACACCAACTTCCTTAAACACCTGTTTCAAACCAGACACCACACCCGGTACACCAGCCGCAACTGTTTTAGCAGCTTCCAGTTTCAACCCCGTAAACTTTTCGGGGTTCTCTGCATTGGGGCCAGTTATGAGCTCTTCAGGCATTATCAACAGATTTTATTTGGATTTTCGTAATTGTCGCTTTGGTCTTCTGTAGTGGCATCTTTACACACAAAATCTTTTTCCAATAAAAGAGAAAGGCTACTGCCATCAGCGAGTGGCATCTTCGCATCAAAGCCAACATTTGAATTTACAGGCCAGTCCTTTGTCAACGTCTGCGGAACATACATCGTTATTTTATTATCAACAAAACCGGCTGATAACTGCTCACCGTTCAAGGTGGTTTGCAAAGCATATATCAATGCATTATTACCAAAGGAAGTTTGCTCTTCCAGGTAGCCTTCTCCTGCCAATTGATACACCTCCGATTTAGATAAACGTATTCTTAATGAATTCCCCCTGATGCGTATTTTCATGTTTATTATTATGTTGAAATAAATTATTCAATGTGATTAGAAATTTCAAATCCAATTAGCGGTTTTAATAAAAACCAGGGATTTCTTAATTCGTGTAATTCGTAAATTCGTGTAATTAGTGTTTTAAATTCGTGATATAAATCCGGTGTTCCTACAATTCAATCCGCTCCCCGCCGGAGTAAATATTAAATTTTTCGTTTCGTAAAAACCCAATCAAAGTAATACCGGATTCCTTAGCCAGTTCCACTGCGAGGCTTGAAGGTGCACCCACCGCAACGATTATTTTTATACCGGCAACAAATGCCTTTTGTACCAACTCAAAACCTGCTCTACCGCTTAGTAATAAAATTCTTTGATGTAAGGGTAATTCCCCATTTAAGAAAGCAGCACCTATTATTTTGTCAAGTGCATTGTGCCTGCCCACGTCTTCGCGTATCAACAATAAATTTCCATCCAAAGAAAACAAGGCACTTGCGTGCAACCCCCCCGTATCGTCAAATACCCTTTGCTGTTCTCTTGCTATACCAGGTAATGTGTACAATAAAGCCGCGGGAATAAACATATCATCTTTTTCACTGGGATAAACAGCAGCAACATCGATGGCATCAATGCTTGTTTTGCCACAAAGCCCGCAACTGGAAGTGGCATAAAAATTACGAACTGCATTGTTCAATACAGGTTTTACATTTTCTTCCAGCTTGACCAAGACCCTGTTTTTATCTGCAGCAAAACATTGCACCTGTTGTACGTCTTTCCTGTTTTTAATAATGCCTTCGGTAAATAAAAACCCAATCGCCAATTCTTCATCATTTCCCGGTGTGCGCATGGTGACGGCAATATTTTTTTTCATGTAGCCGTTGGTGCTGCTGTAAGCCAATTGAATTTCCAATGGTTCCTCTACTGCTACCTGGTCAGTAGTTTCAACTATTTCGCCACTGGCAATTTTCTTAACATTGATATGTTCCGTTTTATTACCATGCCTTGGGCGCTCAATAATATCCATTGTATAGTTTCATTTCGTTGGGATAAAGTTACTGCTTACAATTTTGATTCAAGATATCTATACTGCATGCCGGATGATTTTGGGCAGTAGGCACAGGCCGCGACCTGTGCCTACAAGGCTATAGACTTTCAATTGTTGAACCGGTCCGACGCGGCATACCTAAAAACCGATCAAAGCAGGAATACCGGCTTTACACAAAATAACATTGCATATTTTTTTGCTGATGGAAATATATTATGGATTGGATAATCATTATACCGGCTATCCGGAAAAAACTAATACACATCAATTATCCAGGCATTTACCTCAATTGCTACTTCTTCAAAACCTTCAAAACAGTTCCATACAAAACCTCCGCTCCCAAAGCAAGATCTTCATAGGAAGCATATTCCAGTGGATTGTGGCTGATGCCATCTTTGCATCGTATGAATATCATTCCATAATCACATGCATACGACAAGGCCAGGGCATCATGAAAAGGGCCACTCATTAATTCAGGCGCATCCAGTCCCGCAGCTTTACATTCTGCATGAATGATCTCCTTTATCCAATCGGCGCAATACCTTGGTTCACTATTGGTGTCTTCGGAAATTTCACAGGTTAATGAATGTTTTTGGGTGATGGATTCAATCTGATCCCGTAGTTGCTTTTCATAGCGGTTGCGTCTTTCCAAATCAATATCCCGCAGGTCAACGGTGAACGTGACCTGCTCGGGAATAATATTGCGGGAAGCAGGAAATACTGTTAAAGTACCCACCGTACCAACAGTGGGTGCACCCGGAACCTGTGTGGCAATCTGGTTAAGTGCCACGATTATTTCAGCGGCACCCACCAATGCATCTTTACGGATAGCCATCGGTACAGAACCGGTATGACCGGCCATGCCTTTCAACTTAACCGTTAGCCACAAAGGCCCGGAGATACCGGATACCACTCCCACCGGGTGATTCGCCATATCTAAAATGGGGCCTTGCTCAATATGCAGTTCCAGGAAACAAAATATACTGCCGGGGGCATATTCAGATTCTTTAAATTTTGTTGGATCGCAACCAAAATCGATCAATGCCTGCTCACGGGTGATGCCATCTTTATCTGTTCTTTGTAATTCACCTGCTTCCAGTTTTCCTAAAATGCCCCTGGAGCCAAAAAGACCTTTATTAAAACGCCAGCCTTCTTCATCTGCAAAGGAAATTACCTCAATCGTTCGTTCGGGAATGATTCCATTTTCGGTCAATGTTGCCACTGCTTCAATGGCACATAGCACACCTGCCACACCATCAAAGCGGCCACCGTAAGGCTGAGAATCGAGGTGAGACCCCATCATTAATACCGGTAGTGCTGTATCCAATCCCGGTAACCTTCCAATTAAGTTTCCGAAGTTGTCAATACGGGTAGTCATTCCGGCTTCTTTCATCCACGAAGCCGCTAATTCAAAACCCTGCTTTTCCAACACCGTCATGGTGGGCCGGCAGGTACCGGTGTCTCCTATCTTTCCTATTTCGCTCATGGCTTCAAAATGTTGCTGAAGACGATCGGGGTTTATTTTCATGTTGATTTGATTGAGTTGAATTTTTTAAAACCGTTGATCAACTGTGAATGAAGATAATAAAAAATGCCAAAATGAAAGATGCGGCTGTAAACGGAATAAGTTCAACCTGGCACACATTAAATCCTACAAATCAAGTGCATTACAGCAACCAGGTGGTTGGGGGTAATGCTGTGTGACCAACTTGCAAAAGAGACAACATCGCAAAAAACCGGCAAGAATTGTATAAATTTGTCAACTATCTGAATTAATAAAATGAAAGCAAAATATATTAACCCGTTTACCGACTTTGGATTCAAGAAAATCTTTGGGGAAGAAGCAAGTAAACCCGCGTTAATTGACTTCCTGAATGCTCTTTTGCCTCAAACTAACAAAATAATTAACTTAAACTTTAAGAATACCGAGCAGCTAGGACAAACCGAAGCAGATAGAAAAGCTGTTTATGAGATTTATTGCGAAAATGAAAATGGCGAAAAATTTATTGTAGAACTTCAAAAGGCTAAACAAAACTACTTTAAGGAAAGAACTATTTACTATTCAACATTTCCAATTAGGGAACAAGCCGAAAAAGGCGAGTGGAACTATAATCTGAAAGCCGTTTATTGTGTTGGTATTTTAGATTTTACGTTCGACGATTATGAAAGCGAACCAGAGAAAAACGAGGTTGTTCACACCATTAAATTAAAAAACCAAAACGGCAAGACTTTTTATGATAAGTTGACTTACATCTACCTTGAAATGCCGAATTTCACACAGACTGAAGCCGACCTGAAAACCCGTTTGGACAAATGGTTGTATTTCATCAAACATTTGGAAGATTTTCAGACTATTCCTACAATTTTTAAAGACGAGGTTTTCATTCAGGCGTTTGAGAAGGCTGAGCTTGCAAAGTTTGACCAAATAGATTTGGACAGTTATGAAAATAGTTTGAAAATTTACCGTGACCTGAAAGGCGTTATAGATACAGCTTTTGACGAAGGAAAAATAGAAGGAAAAATAGAAGTTGCGAAAGCACTAAAAGAAAGTGGTATTTCAACTGACATTATTATTAAAACAACGGGGCTTTCCGAAAATGAAATCAATAAACTATAGGACTAAAATGCACTACTCCCAACAACAGGCGGTTTACCCTGGCTAACCTGTTAACGATTTTTATGAATCTAAGAAAATAAAATAAAAATGAGTTAGTCTGAAGTGCGTTATCGAAACACTTCAACCTAACTCACTATATAACTTTTTGTTGGTTTACAATTTTCTTTGCAGACTGCTCCAGCCACCCCCATTGTGTACCGCCGCATATCCCTTTGATACAAGAAAACTTTTTGCCGAAGCACTTTTCATACCGGAGGCACAACAGGTGATAACAGGCTTGGTTTTATCATTCAACTTATTCAAATGATTGTTCAATTGGTCAAGGGGAATATTGAGGGAGCCCTTGATATGCCCCGTTTCATATTCGCCCTTAGTCCGTACATCGATAATCATTGCGCCGGATTTTACTAATGCGGCATAGTCGGGTTTAACACCCAATCCAAATAAATTCTTTAATGTGTTGATCATAACGGTTTCTTTTTTCCAGTTTTATTGAATGTGATAAATTATGCAATGGATTTTTCAGCAACCCGGTTATTAAACAGTTGCACGGTGTTGTAACTTACTTCCCAGGTAATGGGAAGGGCTTTTTTTATCATGTGGCTAACACCACAATATTTTTCCTGCGATAAGTTAACCGCATCCAGCGCCGCATCTTTGTACAACGCATCGCCTTTAAAATCGTAGGTTACATGCATTGAAATATATTCAACGGGTTGCTGCTTACTTAATTCACCGGTTACTTTAATTCTCAGGTCATTCACCTCTTTTTGAGCTTTTCTGAGAATAGCCACAATATCCATTCCCGTGCAGCCCGAAAGTGCAGTAAGGATAAAGGGTTTTGGAATCGGTCCGTTGTCTTCGCCGCCTGCTTTTTCAGGTGCATCCATAATAATGGTATGCCCGTTTACCAATGCGTTAAACTGCATCTTGCCCATCCATTGGGTTTCAATTTCATGCTGTGCCATAGTTATTAAATTTTAATTTCATTTACCAGCTTCGGATATTATACAGCAGGAAGGAATCATCCAACTCAATCATAGCGGTGTGATCCTGCAAATAATATTTATCGCCTTTCTTCTGAAATGTAAAACTACAATGCTTACAATCCTTACATGGTGACTTATGTTACAAAACTGATCTTTACTGAGAGATGCGTTTAATAGTTGCCGGTCATTCTAACCGATTCGGTTCAGGGACAGGAGTACCCGGAGGATACAACAAGATATTAGTGAAGTAACAGCAATTACTAACAGTTAGCCTGTTTATTTTTTTGAATGCTTCAAATAAGCACAGGGTACATTGTGAGGGATATAGTCAATTCCGTATTGATGTTTTAATAAAGTAACCACTACTTTGGAAATGGTTATCTCGCTTCGGTGCATTTGAGGAAGCAAGCCCATCATTGCATAGCTGATTGGATTAACAGAAGGAATCAATGTTTCCCATTCATAGCCTTTCCCCCAAATAATTCCTTTTACCGTAATGGTTAAATCAGCAGATTGAGACAGCAGGTAATTCAACATTGCCGCTGAATTATTTTGATTCTGGTTTACAGTGTGAAATACCGGTGTCTGTCCGCCAAAACCCATTTCATCTATGCCGGCTCTTTCATTTACATCAGCGCCATAACTCACCAATACTTTTGCGCATGCCAGGTGGTTATATTCTGCGCAGATATGAAGCAAGGAAACATCCAGCATGGGTGTATATGTACAATCCATTGAATATTTTGAGCCAATGATTTCAGGATTGTTGCTAATGTATTTGTCCAGTGATACCGCATCATCCAACAAAACCGATAGCAGTACTCTATCAGGAAAGTTGAGGCCATATTCCACAAATATATTTACACAATCTTTAAAACGTGGCGTACGGGTGTACATATCAATCATGGTGTAAATAAGCGGCTTGCCTTTGTAGTCAATATTCGGAGAAATCCCGGCAGAAAAAAATTGTTTTATCCCTTCTACGGAATGCAATTCGATTTGTACAACCAACTCTTCTATATTATTCATCATTCAATTTTTTATTAAAAGATAAAATACCCGGCTAAATAAAACGATAACTATTGTGTGGGTTACAATGAATCAGTTTGGGTTCATTAGCGCCGATGATTACCCGGCATAAAATTACTTAAAACTATAAAAAAAACTGCTGAATCCAGGTTGTATTAAATGATCACCTGATGCAGCTACCTGTGCTTTTCTACTGTAATTAAATTTGATTAATCATTTGTTAACGCCGGCATAAGAATTACATCACACTATAAAAGAATGTTTGCCATTTAAAAATGTAAATTGCCCGTTTACTATTGATCATTGACCTTACCTTCACCCAATCAATTTTTTGTATGAAATATATTTCCTTTTTTTTCGTGGTACTTTTTATCACTGTTATTGCATCAGCTCAAACTAACAGCGCTGCTGAAAATCAGTTTCTAAAGAAAAGAGTAATGCTCCCCAATGGATGGCATCTTTCTCCTGCAGGCCGCAGTTTACCGCTGGGCGATTTTCCACTCAACCTGGCCGTATCATCATCCAAAAAGTGGATAGCTGCTACCAACAATGGCCAGAGTGTGCAGAGCCTGCAATTGATTGATGCAAAAACGGAAAAAGTGCTGGACAATGCGGTGATCCCAAAATCCTGGTACGGACTAAAATTTAGTGCCGATGAAAAATTCCTGTACGCTTCGGGTGGCAATGATAACTGGATTTTACAATACGCCATCATTAACAATAAACTGAAATTGAAAGACAGTATTATCCTGGGTAAAAAATGGCCGGAGAAAATCTCCCCTGCCGGTATAGAGATAGATGACCAGGCGAATATTTTATATGTGGTAACCAAGGAAAACAATTCACTTTATTTAATTGACCTGGCAACTAAAAAAACCATTCTGGAACTGGCTTTGGGTAATGAAGCATATGCTTGTTTATTATCACCTGATAAAAAGGAATTGTATATTTCACTGTGGGGCGGAGATAAAGTATTGGTGCTGGATACAAAGAGCAAAACCATTACCGGCAGGATTGATGTGGGCGATAATCCAAATGAATTATTGCTGAATAAAAAAGGCACAATATTATATGTTGCCAATGCAAATGATAACAGCGTTTCAGTAATTGATGTGCAAAAAAGAAAGGTACTGGAAGTGTTAAATGCTGCATTGTATGCCGATGCCCCGGCTGGCTCTACTTCTAACGGGCTGGCCTTATCTGCAACAGAAAAAAACCTGTATGTAGCCAATGCTGACAACAATTGTCTCGCAGTGTTTGATGTATCTGTAGCAGGCAAAAGCCGTTCCAGGGGATTCATACCCGTGGGCTGGTATCCAACCAATATAAAAGTAATTGGCAAAAAAATATTTGTTGCCAATGGTAAAGGATTTTCCTCTTTTGCGAATCCTACCGGACCCAATCCAGGCCGGCCCGAACAGACCGTTGAAAGACATTTTGGCGATACCAGCATTAAAGTGAGATCTGGATATATTGGTGGACTAATGAAGGGAACCATGACCATCCTGGAGGAACCCAATGATGCCCAACTAGCCTTGTATTCAAAAGCAGTTTATGCAAACACCAGCTATACCAAGGCGGGAGAATTAAATGCCCGGGGCGAAAAAGGAAATCCGATTCCAATGAAAGTAGGCGCCGCATCCCCCATCAAATATGTTTTCTATATCATTAAAGAAAACCGCACGTACGACCAGGTGCTGGGCGATATACCGCAAGGTAATGGCGATACCAGCCTGGTTTTATTTGGTGAGAAAGTAACGCCCAACCAACACAAGCTTGTCCGCGAATTTGTGTTGCTGGATAATTTTTACGCAGATGGGGAAGTAAGTGCGGATGGGCATAACTGGAGTACAGCCGCACATGCCACCGACTACCTGGAAAAGAATTGGGTTACCAGCTATGGCGGCCGCGGTGGCACTTACCCCGGCGAAGGCAAACGGGAAGTAGCCAATCCTAAAAAAGGGTTCATCTGGGATTATTGTAAAAGGGCAGGCGTAACTTTTCGCACCTATGGCGAATTTGCAGATGATGGCAAAGCCAATATTCCCGTGCTGGATGGGCATTTTTGTCCGTATTATGCCCCCTACGGCCTGGGCGTAAGAGATACCTCCCGTTTTTATCAATGGCGGCAGGAATTCGATTCGCTGATTACCGCAGGCGCTTTACCCCGTTTCAATTCAATGCGTTTTGGAAATGATCATACCGAAGGATTACGCAACGGAAGGGCCACGCCATTTGCTCATGTAGCGGATAACGACCTGGCAGTAGGAATGTTTATAGAGCATCTTTCCAACAGCAGTATATGGAAAGAGAGTGCCGTATTCATAGTGGAAGACGATGCACAGAACGGACCCGATCATGTTGATGCGCATCGCACTACCGCCTATGTTGCAGGGCCCTTCGTAAAAAGAGGCTTTGTAGATCATACGATGTATTCTACCTCCTCTATGTTACGCACCATAGAGCTCATTCTTGGTTTGCCACCCATGAGCCAATACGATGCTGCTGCTACACCCATGTGGCGTTCATTCACCGCCACTCCCAATCTAAAAAAGTTTACCTCCCTTCCTGCCAATATCGACTTAAATCAAAAAAACAAATCCACTTCTCCCACTGCTTTATTAAGTGAAACATTTGATTTTAGTAAAGAAGACAGGATACCCGACCTCGTTTTTAGTGAAGTGATCTGGAAGGCCGTGAAAGGCGAAGATGCAATAATGCCGGCACCAAGGCGGAGTGCATTTGTAAAAGTGATATCGGATGAAGATGAGGATGAACTGCCGGCTTTAAAAAAGAAGTAACATGATTAGTTGGCTATTAAATGTTGCTGATAAAATTATCAAGATGCAGATGGGTATTATTCACTTTTAAGTGCTGAGAAAATAGAGTTGGGAATGCCTGCGAAGCCTCTAATAAATTGAACAGAAAAGCATAAATCCGTAACTTTATAACGGAATTTAAAAATTACAAAATGGGACAATTATTAAATATTGCAGAAATAAGAAACCTTTATCCTGACGAATGGGTTTTGCTTGGAAATCCTGTTATGGACGATAGCAAACTTGACGTTTTATCAGGTATACCTTTGTATCACAGCAAAGACAAAAAAGAAGTTTGTTACATAGGCAGAGACAAGACTTCTAATTTCGATAAAATAACGTTGGTTTATACAGGTATATTTAAACCTGCACGAAAAATTACAGGCATTTTTAATCGCGTAGTAAAATGACCTATAAATTTAAAAGGGAACCTGAAAGTGGGCTGATACTTGTCAACGTTGAAATTGATAACAAGTTTGAGTTGAAAATGATTTTAGATACTGGAGCAACCAACACGACTATCGACAGCAACTCATTGTATCTGCTTGGGTATGACCTGAAAGACAATATAGGCACTGTTGAAATTGAAACTGCAAATGGAATTATTGAAACGCAAGTTTTTGAAATTGATTCTTTTGCCTCACTGGGCTTGACAAAAGAAAAATTTCAAATTCAAGTTTATGACTTCTTATCCCACGGCATTTTTTCAGACTATAATGGACTTCTTGGACTTGATTTTTTTGAAGGAACAAAATTTTGCATTGACACCAAAGAAAACTCAATAACATTGTAGTAACGAAAAACACTACCACCAACATCGCGATTTGGAGCGTTAAGGTAAAGATTGAACGGTATCATACAATAACTTCACAAATGCCGCCCTATCTAGATCATACACTACTTCGGTATTGGGTTCCAGTTTTAGTAAGTTATAAAAATCAACTACGGTAGCACCGGTGGTCAATTCGCCCGATACTTCCACATCCACATGGCATGGCTTTGATTGAAATATAGACGGATCAATCAGCCACGCAATGGTACAGGGATCATGCAATGCAGCGCCACCGCCCAATTCAGGCCGGTGCTCGCGGTAAAACACCGAAAAGAAATCTACCAACTCGGCAAGCACCTTGCCGGTTTTATTACCGAGGCCCCTGAACAATTCAATATCTTCTTTAAAGAAAAGCGCCTTATGCGTAACTTCCAGTCCACACATCACTATCGGAATGCCGGCATTAAAAACGATGGAAGCGGCTTCGGGATCTACATAGATATTAAACTCGGCCAGTGGTGTGTAATTACCCCTGCTCATGCTTCCGCCCATGAGTACAATTTTCTCCACCTTTGATTTTAATGCAGGAAATAATAATAAGAAGCCTGCAATATTGGTGAGCGGGCCAGTTGCAACAATCGTTATCTTTTCTTTACTGGATTTAATAATGCGCCCTATTGCATGAATAGCCGATCCCTCTCCTGCTTCAAAGCCCGGCTCAGGCAAATCCGTTCCATCAAGGCCGGTTTTCCCATGCACATAATCCGCAATAATCAAGTCACGGAAAAGCGGACTTTCACTGCCCCGGAAAACCGGTGGTTGCTCATCAATTAAAGTAAGAATGCGTAAAGCATTGCGCAGCGTATTGTCCTGCGTTTGGTTGCCTGCCGATATCGTCACTGCCTTTATATCAAACAATTTACATCCGAAGGCCAGCATTAACATAATGGCATCATCGTGACCGGGGTCGCAATCGATGATAATGGGTAAGCGTGTATGCATTGGTAGGTTGTTTTTAACTGAGAATCTCATTTACCCCCGTCCCCTAAAGGGGAGTTCTTCGTCCAGCTCACTTTTTTTGTTTGTGGTTTAATATGGGAATTGAGACTTTTTATCGTATTCAAACCAGTTTTAAATAGGTTAAAATAAAACTTAATTAAAGCCCAATAATGATTAAATGTACAAGAGGGCGATGCAACGATGTTGAGCCCTGATAAATGCTGGTTAAAAAAATGTATTTGCGAAATCCCGATTTTTTCGGGACTGCTATGAAATTCTGTAGCCCGGACAACAAGAAAAAAAACATAGATCTGAAATTACAGGGGCTAAAAAATTATCTATTAATCAATTATCCATTACTCAATGGTCATTCAAAGGCAAACCAAGCCGCTGGTAATCTTTCCAGTTAAGGTATTCCGGTGCAACCCGGTGTTCCTCCATGGTGATGCAATTGTTGACCGGGCATATTAACTGGCAAAGGTTGCAGCCCACGCATTCCTCTTCTTTAATGGTGTAAGTATTATAAGGTTTGCCATATTCAAGGTTGATGGATTGATGTGAACCATCTTCGCAGGCAATATAACAAAGTCCGCAATGAATGCATTTATCCTGGTTGATTTTTGCGATGTGGTGATAGTTGATGTCGAGGTCTTCCCAATGGGTTATTTTTTCTACCGACTTACCAATGAAATCATAAATGGTATGATAGCCCTTTTCATCCATCCAGTTGTTGAGGCCTTCGCACATATCTTCAATGATTCTGAATCCGTGTTTCATGGCGGCCGTGCACACCTGTACGTTAGACGCACCGAGCAACATAAACTCTACTGCGTCCCGCCAGGTACTAACACCACCAATACCCGAAACCGGAACCTTTTTAGTCGTTTCATTTTGTGCGATGGTAGTCAAAAATTTTAAGGCGATGGGCTTTACCGCAGGTCCGCAATATCCTCCGAAAACGCTCTTGCCTGCCACATAGGGATTAGGAACCAGGGTATCCAGGTCGATACCGGTTACCGATTGAATGGTATTGATGAGCGATAAGGCATTAGTGCCTGCTTCCACCACCGCCTTCCCTGTTGGCACCACGGAATGCACATTGGGTGTAAGCTTTGTAATTACCGGAATGGTTGCTTTTTCCATTACCCATTCTACTACCATTCGTGCAATCTCGGGGTCTTGTCCTACGGCTGCTCCCATACCTCTTTCGGTCATGCCATGCGGACATCCAAAGTTTAACTCCAGTCCATGTGCGCCGGTATCTTCCGCTTTTTTAATTAACTCATGCCAGCTTTCCCGGTCATTGTCTGCCATCAGTGAAACCACCATCGCCCTGTCGGGGAATAACCGGATGCACTGTTCAATTTCTTTTAAATTGATATCGAGCGGCCGATCGCTGATGAGTTCAATATTATTAAAACCCATTACCCGGGTGCCATTGAAATTAACAGCGGAATAGCGGGAAGAAACATTCTTCACCTGTGAGCCAAGCGTTTTCCAAACTACTCCACCCCAACCCGCTTCAAAAGCACGGAGCACATTGATCTTTTTATCGGTAGGAGGTGCACTCGCCAGCCAGTAAGGATTAGGAGATTTGATGCCAAGGAAATTTGCGCTGATGTCTGCCATAGTTTTATAAATTTAGGTAACTTTATTAAAACTTCGAAATATGGGAATCCTGGTAGAAAATATTGAAAAAAATTATACCATAGAAGAGTACTTAGCCATGGAAGATTCATCGGTTGAAAAACATGAATTTTATAATGGTAAAATAATTAAAATGTCCGGAGCAAAACCTAACCACAATATTATTGCTGCAAATATTATTACTGCATTAAACAATGTATTAGAGAAAAAAGAAAAAGAATATTTTGTATTAACAAGTGACTCTAAAATTTACAACCCAAGGTTTAATAGTTTTTTATATCCGGATGCTGTTGTTGTTTGTGAAACCATAGAATTATATCCAGGGTCTGCCACCGTTATTACCAATCCGTTATTAATTGTAGAAGTACTTTCTCCATCAACAGAAGAACACGACCGTACCGGTAAATTTTACGACTATAAATTAATACCCAGTTTTAAAGAATATGTGTTGGTATGGCAAACCATTCCTTCGGTAACAGCTTCTTATAAAATTGGTGACCGTACCTGGCAGGATACGGAGGCGGATGGATTGGATAGCTCCGTTTATTTACAAAGTATAGATTGCACCATTGATTTAAAAAAGATATACAGGGGAATTAAATTTTAAGCAATGATAAGATTGCGGCCGCCCCATCTTTGCCAGCCTGTACTGCATCCACCACTTCCTTTCCCCCATTCACCGCATCACCTCCGGCGAAAACACCTTTGATATTTGTTTCGCAGTTTGACCTGATCACTATTTTTCCAGACTTATTTTCAATACCATTTAGTTCTACCAGTTCTTCAAATGGCATTTGCCCTGCAGCCTTGATTACCATATCTACTTCCAGGGTAAATGTTTCGCCGGTATCAACCGGTGAGCGGCGGCCGCTTGCATCGGGTTCACCCAATTGCATGATACTACATACCAACGCTTTTACTTTACCATTTTCTCCAATCACTTCTTTTGGTGCTGCCAGCCAGATGATGTTACACCCATCTAATTTGGCAATATCCAGTTCAGCTTGCGTGCAGGGCTTCTCGTTTTCTGTCCGTCTATATACCAGTGTAACTTCTTTTGCTCCCAATCTTTTTGCCTGCGTAGCCGCATCAATGGCTGTCATCCCCATGCCTATCACTGCTACTTTATCTCCTACCGGTACCGCATCATATCCCTTGTCCCGAATGTCATAAATAAAAGAGAGTGCATCTGCAACTCCTTCCAGATCTTCTCCAGGTATATCCAGTTGCCTCGCCAACCCTACACCAATACCCAGGTAAACAGCATCATAATTTTTTTGCAGATCAGCCAGTGAAATATCCTTCCCTAATTCCTGGTTGTATTTAATTTCAATACCGCCAATAGCGGTTATATAATCCACTTCATCCTGGCAAAACTCTGGTGTTACTTTATAGGCTGCAATGCCATAGGTCATCAAACCGCCGCCATTACTTTCTCTTTCAAAAATGGTTACCTCCACCCCTTCCCGGCTAAGGGTATGCGCACAACTAAGTCCGGCCGGGCCTGCACCCACCACCGCTACTTTATTGCCGGTAGACTTCTTTCTTTTAAACAATTGCCAATTGTGCTCCATTGCTTTTTCAGTACTGTACCGTTGCAACTTAGCTATTGGAATTGGCTCCTCTTCCATCAGGTTAAACACACAGGAGCCTTCACATAGCTTCTCTACCGGGCATACTTTACTGCAACCGGCTCCCATGATATTGCTTTTAAAAATAGTATGCGCCGATCCTTTAATATTACCTGTTGTAATTTGTTTGATAAATTTGGGCACATCAATGCTGGTTGGGCAACTCTTCATACAGGGAGCATCATAACAAAACAAACAACGATTGGCTTCCACCAATGCCGCATCCACTGTTTCGAACGGCGGATGTATGTCGCTGAAGTTTTGCCTGTATTGCGCTGTGGTTAATTTATTATTTGTAATTGCCATAGATAATTTGCTAATTAGTTAATTTGCTAATGTGCTAATTGCTTCAAATATCAGTCACTATTCCAGAATCGAAAGATATGAGATGCGGCACAATAAACATCGATTACAACTCTGTAATTTTACCATACGTCTCCGGTCTCCTATCCCTGAAAAACTGCCATTTACTTCTCACTTCATCAATCATATCGAGGTCAAATTCGGCAATCAATAATTCATCCCTGTCTTCACTCGCCTGGGCAAAAATCTGTCCCCGTGGATCTACAAAATAACTGGTACCATAAAATTTTCCGAGGTTCCAGGGTGCTTCGGTTCCTACCCGGTTGATGCAACCCATAAAATATCCGTTGGCGGCCGCATGGGCCGGCTGTTCTAGTTTCCACAGGTATTGTGACTGCCCCACTGTAGTTGCCGATGGATTGTAAACGATCTCTGCACCATTCAAACCAAGACATCGGGCGCCATCCGGAAAGTGACGGTCGTAACAAATATACAGCCCCACTTTCGCATACCTGGTTTGAAAAACCGGGTAACCCAAATTGCCGGGCTTAAAGAAAAATTTTTCCCAGAAACCACCGGTATGAGGAATGTGATTTTTTCGGTACTTGCCAAGATATGTTCCGTCTGCATCAATTACAGCAGCCGTATTGTACAACACCCCGGCCTGTTCCTTTTCATATACCGGCACAATGATCACCATGTTATATTTTTTAGCATATTCCGCCATGCGATCTGTTGTTGGCCCCGGAACAGCTTCTGCCGATGCATACCATTTGGCATCCTGCCCCGGGCAAAAATAAGGTGTATTAAAAATTTCCTGGAAACACAATATCTGTACGCCTTTTTCGCCGGCTTCCTCTATGAGCGGAATATGTTTTTGAACCATCGCTTCCTTGATCTCTTCGATTGTTCCTTCGCCTTCCGTTTTGGGGAGGCTCATTTGTATGAGGCCTGATTTGATGATTCTTGGCATATTAATTTTGTTTTTGCCGTTTCGGCGTTTAGACGTTTGGACGTTTTTTTGTAGGTACACGCCGCGGCGTGTACCTACAAACGGCCTAAATAATTTCTTTTACCTTATTCCTTTTGATATATTTTCCATTTCCTTTTTCTACCAAACATTTCCCATCATCAATCACCACTTTGCCCCGCAATAAAACAGTTTTGCATTTGCCTGTTAACTGCCATCCTTCATAAGCTGAATAATCCGTGTTCATGTGATGCGTGGAGGCGCTGATAGTATGTTGCTGATTGGGATCAAACAATACCAGGTCTGCATCCGACCCCGGTGCAATGCAACCCTTTCGTGGATGCATGCCAAATATTTTGGCGGGGTTGGTACTTAATACTTCCACAAATTTATGGATGGTAATCTTTCCTTTCCGCACCCCTTCGCTGTATAATAATTCCACCCGGTGCTCTATTGCCGGATGGCCGTTCGGTATCTTTGAAAAATCATCTTTACCCATCAGTTTTTGCTCCCATTTAAAGGGGCAATGATCTGTTGCCACCACCTGTATCAGCCCCTGATTGATGCCTGCCCATAATGCTGCCTGGTCTTTCTTTTCTCTCAACGGCGGACTCATTACCCATTTGGCTCCTTCAAAATTATTTTCATACAGTGAGGCATCCAGCAGTAAGTATTGAATGCAGGTTTCGGCAAATACTTTTTGATTGTTGCGGTTATTATTTCTAACCGCATTTAGTGCACTTTCGCAGGTCATGTGTACGATATAGCCTGGGCAGCCGGTATAACCTGCAATGCCTGCAAACCTTTCAGACGCTTCTGCTTCGGTAACTTCCGGCTGCGATAAATAATGATAGAGCGGAGCCAGTTTTCCTTCTGCCTTATGTTTGGCAACCAGGAAATCAATCATGTCGCCATTGGTAGCATGCACGGTTACCATACCGCCTCTTTCTTTTACTTCATTCATCAGGCCCACCATCTGTTTATCATCAATCATCAACGCGCCTTTGTAGGCCATAAATATTTTAAAAGAAGTGATTCCTTCTTTTTCTACCAGGTCAATGATTTCTTTACAAGTGTTTTCATTAAAATCGGTTACCGCCATGTGAAAACTATAATCGCCGATTGCGTTGCCAGCGGCCCGGCCGCTCCAGGCATTATAAGCCTCGTATAAAGAATGCCCCTGCGATTGTAAAATAAAATCAATCACCGTGGTAGTGCCGCCATGCAGGGCAGCCCTTGTTCCGGTTTCATAATTATCGCTGCTGAAGGTTCCCATAAAAGGCATTTCCAAATGCACATGCGGATCAACGGCACCCGGAAAAACCAGTAGCCCGGTTGCATCAATTTCCTGGTCTGCATTTGCGTCTATTTTTTTTCCAACGGAGGTGATGGTTTCTCCTTCAATAAATATATCTCCCACATAGTTATCTGAGGCGGTAATGATGTGTCCGTTTTTAATTAAGATGCTCATAATGATAGTTTTCAATCCACGAATAATGAAACGCAAATACTAATTTAGGGTGTTTTGATTAGTATTCATTCTTTCTGTAGCAGCAATTAAATTTTTTGCATTTTTTTGGTTGACCGGCAGCAGTATTTCATAGCATTCCCGAAAAAATCGGGATTTCGCAAATACAATTTTTTAACCGGCATTTTACCCGATGCTCAACATCGTTGCCACGCTCGGTTCAAAGACATACCATTGGGGAGCTAATATATCAAATTCAAATTTATTGTATGCTCCGTAGCAACGTCCCTATATCATTATCAATCATAGGCCGGGGCGTACCTACGGCACGCAAACGAAACATTCAAATGATTCTACAAAGAGACAACTCCTACGAAGTCCTTTTTTTACTGCTTCTCATCAACAACCAATAACAAATTCCACTTACAAAAAAACCGACAAACCATGCATAACTATACAAATGAATGATCCAGGAAGGAAAGGACGTTTCGCTGATTAATTTTACCTGTGCCAGGAACCCCGGAACATTGGGTAATATTCCCAGCAATAAAGCAACAATGGCAACGGTATTAAATCCATTTGTAAAACTGTAATTGCCTTTTGGTTTATATAGCTCGCCCAGTTCCAGTTGTTGTTTACGGATAAAATAATAATCCACAATCATGATGCCGCCAATAGGGCCCAGCAAACTGGAATAGCCCACCAGCCAGGTAAAAATATACCCACCGGGATCAGCAATCAGCTTCCATGGAAAGATGAGGATTCCAATAATACCGGTGATATAACCACCCGTTCTGAAATTAATTTTTTTAGGTGCCAGGTGCGCAAAATCATTCGCCGGGCTTACAATGTTGGCGGCAATATTGGTAGCCAATGTTGAAATAGCTACCGCGATCATTGCGACGCTCACCAGCAATTTACTTTCAAATTTCCCAGCCAATACCAGCGGATCCCAGATGGTGGTACCGTAAATGATAGTAGTAGCGGAAGTAACCACTACACCAATAAAAGAAAATAAGGTCATAGAAGTTGGTAATGCTACCGCCTGCCCTGTTATCTGCGCTTTTTGGCTTTTGGCATACCTTGTAAAGTCGGGAATGTTTAAAGAGAGTGTTGCCCAAAAGCCAACCATACCTGTTAATGCGGGGAAGAAGAAATGAAAGAAGTCGCCGGTAGTTTTAAATTTGGATGGCTGTTCCAAAATAGGTCCCAGGCCGTTGCCGGCATTGATAGCCCAGAACAACAGAGTCAGTGCCGCGAAGGGTAAAAAGAATGCTTTGAAAACGAGCAGCTTTTTTATACTCTCCACTCCAAGATATACCACATACATATTCAGCAGCCAGAACAAAAAAAAGCAGATCGCCGGTCCGGTTTGTAAGCCCCACGAAGTGGGAAAAACCTGGGGTAAAGTATCCAGTGAAGGAAACCATAAATGAAACATTTGAAACAAGGCAAATCCACCGATCCATGTTTGAATGCCAAACCATCCGCAGGCAACAATGGCTCTTAATATTGCAGGGATATTTGCACCGGTAGTTCCAAAACTAGCCCTTGCAAACACCGGAAATGGAATACCATATTTTGCGCCGGCATGGCCGTTTAAAATCATCGGAATAAGCACCACCGTGTTGCCGATAAAAATAGTGAGTATCGCCTGCCACCAGTTCATACCGCCTTCAATTAATGAACTCGCCAGCATATAGGTTGGAATACACAGGCTCATGCTGATCCACAAGGCTGCATAGTTCCAGGTGCCCCAGCTTCTTTTGGAAGCAGGCACCGGCGCCAGGTCTTTGCTATACAAATGGAAAGATTGTAACTCTTCGGTCAGCAGTTCTTCGATGTGCATGTAGTTAGTTTGGAGTTTAAAACAATTAGCTAATGTGATAATTAGCTAATGTGCTAATGAAATGCAGTCCCCAAAAATCGTATGAATGAAAGCTAAAGGTGAATGGTCAATGAATGCAACTTCGAAAAATTTCACCATTCACCATTGACCATTGACGACTATCAGTTTACATATTCATCCGCAATGGAAATAGCTTCACTGATGATGGCCAGGCCTTCGTCAATTTGTTCCTTTGTTACACACAATGGAGGAGCGATAAAAATCAAACCCCACCGAACGAATGTGTACATACCGAGTTCCTTAATTTTTGCGGCTACCTTGTTCATGATTACCATCTCATCGGGCCTGGCATTGAATGGCGCCATTGGTTCTTTGGTGGTCCTGTTTTTCACCAATTCAATACATCCCAGTAAACCGGTATTTCTAAAATCGCCAATGGATGGATGTTTTTGTTTTAACAGTTCCACCTGTTCATTTATGTATTCACCCATTGCAACGGCATTCTCAAACAGTTGATCATCTTCATAAATTTTCAGTGTTTCCAATGCCGCCGCACAGGCAACCGGGTGTGCGGAATAAGTCAAACCCAGGGCGAGCATAGTATCATCATAACTTGCAGCAATTTTATCACTCACCATCAAACAACCAAAGGGTAAATAGCCACAGGTAAGCCCTTTTGCCATAGCGATCATATCGGGTATAATTCCATGATTTTGAAACCCGAACCATTGGCCCGTGCGGCCAAAGCCACTCATCACTTCATCTATGATCAACAGTATGCCATGCCGGTTACAGATTTCCCTTACACCTTTCAAATAGTCTTTGGGATATTTCAGGCAACCGGATGTACCGGATTCTCCTTCCAGCAAAATAGCGGCGATATTGGCCGGGCCTTCATAAGCGATGATACGCTCCAACTGGTCAATAGAATCGTTTAATAAATGATCTTCCCCATGAGGGTAACGGTATGCGTACGGCAAATCGAAGTGTACAAAATTGGGTGCCTGCTGTGCATCGGCAGGCAACTTCCGCGGATCCCCACTGGCTGACATGGCACCATAAGATGATCCGTGATAAGACTGGTAACGGGTTAAAATTTTATGCCGTCCTGTGTACATGCGTGCCAGCTTAATAGCATTCTCCATGGAAGTGGCGCCACATAAAGTGAAGAAAGCCTTATTCAAATCGCCGGGACATATTTCCGCTAATTTTTTTCCAAGGTCACCTCTCACTTTTGTTACACAGCCGGGCGTAACATAACTTATTTCCTGCATCTGCCTCACCACTGCATCAGTTATGCGCTGGTTGCCATGGCCGATATTAACATTCATCAGGCCGCTTGAAAAATCGATGTATCGCTTGTCATCATAATCATAGAGGTAAACGCCTTTGCCATATTTTACCGCAATGGGTGCGATGCCTTTTTGTTTGCTCCAGGAGAAGAGGGTGTAGTCGAGGTTGTCCTGGATGATGGAAGCTCCTCCAGCCCCCCTGCCCCCCGAAAGGGGGTTCTGGGAGTCTGATGGTTTTAGTGGCTTACTTGTATCGTCCATAGTAACGGCCCCCCTGCCCCCCGAAAGGGGGTTCCCGGACTCTGATGATTTTAATGGCGTGCTTGTTTCTTCCATAGTTATAGTTTTATGATAGCTTTAGAATTCTACATTTGAGTGCTCTTTTTTGAGGTGAATTCGCTTGTTGTTTATGTGGTATTGATCCAATATTTCTTTGGATTTGTGAATAAGCCTCCGGGCTTTTGCTTTTATATTTGCTATAATAAAAGTTCAAAATTGGTATGTCTTTGAACCGAGCGTGGCAACGATGCTGCCATGAAAACCCAATGTTTGAGAACGAAAATTATAAACCAATAAAATGAAAAGCAGTAACAAATAACAAATACTGATATATGCTAAGTTCCCCCTTCGGGGGACAGGGGGCCGGAGTGGCGTTTTAACTCATCCAGTTCACTCCCGCTTCTGCATTCCATTTGGTGGTACTCTTTTTTAACTTGGTCCAAAAGGCAATGGAGCTTTTACCGGTGATATCACCCACCCCGAATTTACTTTCGTTCCAGCCTCCAAACGAAAATGGCTCCCTTGGTACGGGCACCCCTACGTTTACACCGATCATACCGGCACTTGCTCTTTCAATGATATACCTTGCCATCGCGCCGTTTTGGGTAAATACGCTGGCTGCATTGCCATAGGGATTGGCATTTTCAATTGCCAGGGCTTCATCTACGGTATTGGTCCGCATGATGGAGATGACCGGCCCAAAAATCTCTTCCGTGGCCACCGACATCTGTGGTGTTACATGATCGATAACAGTAGGCCCTACATAGGTTCCATTCTCTTTCCCATTTACTTTTGTATTTCTTCCATCAACCAATATTTTGGCCCCCTGCTGCTCCGCTTCGGTTATGTATTTTTCAATTCTTTCCTGCGAGGCTTTATTGATTACCGCACCCAGGTTCTCGCCGGGCACAATCATTCTTGCTTCGTCACATATTTTATCAATGATGCTATCTATATTGCCCACGCCAATCATGGCGCTGGCTGCCATGCATCGCTGTCCGGCACAGCCGCTCATGGAGGCGACTACGTTTTGCGCTGTCATTCCAGGTATTGCATCGGGCAGCACCATCAAATGATTTTTGGCGCCGCCCAGGGCCAGGCAACGTTTAAGGTTAGCTGTTGACCGCTGGTATACCAGCTTCGCCACTTTAGTAGAACCTACGAATGAAACCGCTTCAATACCGGGATGATCGCAAATGGCATTTACAATTTCCACATCTCCATGCACGACACTTAAAACCCCGTCCGGAAGCCCGGCTTCTTTTAGCAATAATGCCAAACGTCCGCTGCTTAAGGGTACTTTTTCGGATGGTTTCAATATCATGCAATTGCCCAAAGCGATGGCGTTGGGAATCGTCCAGTTAGGCACCATGCCGGGGAAATTAAATGGTACAATGGATGCCACCACGCCCAGCGCCACATGCTCTGTTCTGCATTCTATACCCCGGCTTACTTCCAGTACTTCACCGGTTACCAATTGTGGTAAGGAGCAGGCGAACTCAGTTAATTCAATACATTTTTCGATCTCTGCTACGGATTCACCATACGTTTTACCATTCTCCTCACTGCATAACAGGGCCAGTTCCTCCAGGTTTTTCTCTAACAAATATTTATAGCGGAAGAATACCTGCACCCTTTCTTTAATCGGTGTTTTGCTCCAGGCAGGGAAGGCATTTTTTGCAGCGGCAACGGCAGTGTCCAGGTCCACGGCCACTGACATTGGTACGGTGGATAATAAAACGCCGTCGATGGGAGAAATGATATCCAATGTTTTTGAAGAAGAAGCATTTACAAATGCGCCGTTTATAAAATTTTGTACAGGTTGGTACTTCATATCCAATATTTAATTTGTCAAAAATTAATGAAATTATTTGATAGGCATGGAGAAAATTACGAAGGATATTTAATATATCATTCTGATTTCAACGAAAGTTATTTCGCATTATTATAACATAAATTGCTGGATATTCTTGAAATTTACCTGCTGTCAGAACTCATTCGTCAATGATTAGCAGATTTAGAAATTAAATGAATTGATTCTTGTATTTTCAAATAATTGCAATAAGGGCCCTCACAAAAAATCCCGGTATTAATACCCAATATTTGTTAACATAAAAAAATCAAAGAATTGGAAAGGTTATGAAAACTATAAAAAACAACATGGTTTGTCACAAAACATTACAACTTATGAGTTCTTGTTCTTTAGTAAAAACAATACAATTCATTACAAACAAAGCATTCATATCAATAAATTAATTTAAATTTTATTCAATTTTCAATTAAGCCTTATCTAATTTATTATAAAACCGTTGACCTTGAATGAATCTTCCCCATCCTTTTAAGGTATCCATCCATGAGTGATTTAAAACAAGATTGTTGGTAGATTCATGATAAAAAATGTCAAAGCTATGGCCAACACTAACCCTTGCATGAACTACCGAAGTATTTGAAAAAGATAAGCGAGTGCAAAAACGCTGTAGAGTTGGTATTCGGGTATCATCAAGGATTATTATGGCTCTGTTGATATGTTTCAAAGCAGACCAAAGTGTTGACTCACGAAATGGCGTGTAATAAGGGGAATCAACTAAAATTAAATCTGATTCACCGATATATTTAGCTATTCCCTGACTAATACTCCAATCTAAAACTGGAAATAATCCAAGAAAACGTACTTTCAAAGGCTGGACTATTGCAGTATGATTTACTTTTTCTTTTTCATCGAGTGTGTTTAAAGTCTGATTCATCCAGTACACACTATCTTCCAAACTGGTAACTTTAAACCCATGCTGAAGTAATGCCTTAGTACTGCGTCCACTCCCAAATTCGAAAATGCGTTGAACTCCTAAATTTTTACATGATTCAATGAGAAAGTTTATAGAAGCGTCAGGCAACGCTGCCATTGCTTCAGTATGGTCTGAATAACTGTAATCATTTTTTACTAAGGGAGAATCAAAATACGCTTTCACCTTGTTACTGTTTAACATTCAAATTTATTTATGTTATCAATTTTGTGTTCCTAATATTACATAAAATAAATTTAATTCCTGATTAAAAAAATAGCTACAGTACTGTTGTGCCCGTGCATAGTTTTTCTAAGAATAAAATCTTATTCTATTATTATCGTATCTGTATTCTTAGTCAAATCGATACAGTTGTTATCTAAATAGGGTCTGCTTAATTTCTCTATAATCCTTTTCTGGATTAAATTTATGACTGTATTAAAAAGTTATAGATGCAGGAAAAACCCCGTAAAGCCATTAGAAAGCGTGCATCAACACCATTATATGTTAGTCCTAACCAACTGACATTATGCGGTTTTGAGACACCCTTTGAACAAGCCCTCACCACTACCAATCGCTGGGTTAAGCTATCCCGGCTTTTACCATGGGATAGTATCGTCAAGCCCTACGATGCCCAGTTCAAGTCTGAAGAAGGGCGACCTCCCATCAGTGGGCGAATCGTTTTAGGTGCTGTCATCATCAAGCACCTGCTTAATCTTTCAGATCGGGAAACTATTCAGCAGATACAGGAGAATGTGTTTATGCAGTATTTTCTGGGTTACTCTTCTTTTACCAATGAGGCTCCTTTTTCTGCTTCACTGTTTGTATCCATTCGTGAACGATTGAGTCTTACTGTCAATAACAGTATCAATGATTTGGTGATTGCTCATAGTTTTGATAAACCAACCGATCAGTCAGCAAATCCTATTTCACAAAATGAATAGGCTGGTAGTAACGATGGCGATCCTCCGGCAGCA
>JANPIJ010000246.1:0-39636 GCA_031424955.1 Ferruginibacter sp.
TGCACGAATTTTTAAACACGAATTACACGAATTTAAAACTGCATGGTGAGTCACCCCCCAAAGGGTGACTCACCATGCAGTTTTAAAACATACTCAATTGTATATTATGGCAGAAGACTTAACAATTATAGAAGGGAATAAGGCTGAAATATACCAATCGCTCATTCCGCAGGTAAATGCATTAATTGAAGGGGAACCAGACCTGGTGGCCAACCTGGCCAATATTGCTGCAGCACTAAAAGAGCAGTTCGGCTGGCTATGGGTTGGATTTTACCTTGTTAAAAATGAAGAACTGGTACTCGGCCCGTTCCAGGGGCCGGTAGCATGCACCCGTATCAAAAAAGGAAGAGGAGTTTGCGGGTCAGCCTGGCAACAGGCTCAAACCTTAATAGTTCCCGATGTAGAAAAATTTCCGGGTCATATTGCCTGTAGCAGTTTGTCAAGGTCTGAAATAGTTGTACCGCTCATTCAAAATAACGTGGTAATGGGCGTGCTGGATGTGGATAGTGAATTATTGAATCAGTTTGATGAAACAGATCAAAAATACCTGGAGGAAATCGTGAGCCATATAAAGTTTACACCTTTCGAAAAGGTGTAAACTTTATATGGCATTGTTATATTATTTTATTGCAGGCGTATCATCCTTCCATCCCCATAAATACCGGCAGGCATAAGTCCGGTATGGTTTCCATTTTGCAGAAATCTGCAGCATTTTCTCCTTCAATGCTTTTTTATCCAGCGCTTCCAGCTTGTACAATTTCTTAATGCTGTTTTGTATGCCCAGGTCATCTAAGGCAAATATATCTTCCCTGCCAAGGGTAAACATCAGGATCATTTCCACCGTCCATTGACCCACACCTTTAATTTGGGATAAGTATTTGATCAATTCTTCATTGCTCATTTTATCAAGCTTGGCATCCGTAATTTTCTCCTCAATAAAAAACCGGCAAACATGCTGTATATAATTTGCCTTGGCATTACTTAACCCAATGCTGCGCAATGTTTCAATGGGTGTCTCCACAATTTGTTTGAGTGTAGGCTTATTATTTTTATACAGGCTGAGAAATCTTGCGTAGATAACCGCCGCCACTTTTGTATTTAATTGCTGGCTCATAATAGAGCCGCATAAATGCAGGTACACATCGGTTTTTTTCTGCAATGTATAGGGCTGCTGCAGGTCAATGATTTTTTTTAGTCTTTTGTCTTTAGCGAGGTGAATGAGATGTTCCATATAGTACGAATATCTAAAAATTATTTGACAGATGAGAGTTAAAGAGGAAGAGGGTTTGTGAAATAGCTCGTCAGCGGTTGGAAGTAGCGAACCCTGTAGTTACGATTTAACCCACATTGCAGTTAGCCAGAAAGTAATTGAGGGCTGTCGGGGGTTTCATTTTTTTTGAGTTCCGCGAGGGGGACTACAGATTTTTTACGGGTGAAAGGTTTTGATTTAAACTTTAATGCTGTATAAATCTCGTCTACCTGTTCTGTTGGTTCGCTGCATTGCCTGATGATGATTTGTTGATCATACGCATTTTCCATTGTGGTGGTAACGATTTTTTGCGTGTTCATTATTCTTACAATATCCCTCCACTCGTTGTTGATATTGTTTTGTTTGAGTTGGTGCCGGATAGTGTTTACTACCCAATAAGCCAACAAGCCAAGGTGAAGGTGAGCCATCGATGCTTCATCTGTTTTATGGAAAACCGGTCGAAGATCAAGATCAGTTTTTAATGTCCGAAAGGTGGCTTCAATTTCTCTGATGGTATTATAAATGGTCCATTGCACCTGTACATCTTTTTGGTTAAGGGTAGTTCGCAGCAGGTAGTAACCTTCTTTTTTTTCAAGTGGTTTTTGTTTCCATAATATATTGGTAACAATTCCCTCATTATTTACTGCGGACTCTATCTCGTAATATTTGTGAATGCTGGGATATTTGGCTTTTAGCCTACCGATGCGCTCCCATACTTTTTCCTGCTTTTTTACTCCGCTTTTCTTTCCAAGGCTTTCTTTTATTTGTAAAAGGCCTTGTTCAAAGCGCTGTGAAAAACGACTGTTCATTCCCGACTCTTTGAGCGCTTTAGCCTGGCTATGCACCCGAAGCCAGGTATCAGTATTGCCCTCTACAGTTACTTTTTGAAGGGTCAGTTCCTGCTTTTTTTTATCCTGTATCTTAATGGGTTGGCTGTTGGTATCGACACTATATTTTTTCATGTTTGATCGGGACACACACATGTAGTCGAACTTTTTTTCCCGGAGCAACTTTAGATTATCTTCTGTTGCAATACCTGCATCTAATACCACGATGGGATGACGCTCTGCCGATGAGGTGCGGGAGGATAATTCGCCAATGATTTGCTCAAGGCTTTTACTATCTGCCAAGTTACCTTCGAATATTTGGGAATATTTCAGAAACCCTTCTGTATTTACTACTACTGCCAGCACTATCAGGCGTGCATCATTGCGCTTTTCTTTGCTTCGTCCAAATTTTGCTATTTTGCTGTTACGCATGGATCCTTCAAAATATGTGTTGGTCAGGTCATAGAGGATGATTTTATCAGTGAGGTCGAAGAGTTCATTGGTCCGTTTGCTTAAATATTTTTCCAAATCTGATTTTACTTTATACAAGCACTTACTAATCTCATAGAGTTTGTCTTTAGTTATTTTTTCTACAGGATAACCCGTAAGTTCACAAACAGCTGAGTTTTCTTTTATCCAATGGCTGGTACGTAGTTCGCTTGCAGGATAGGTGGCCCGGCTGACAATATGGGTAAGGGCTAATTGTATTTGTTCCGATGACCAGTCTTTACCGCTTAAAAAACCGGTAATGTCTAACTGTTCGAGCGCCTGCATGCAAAGCCACTCTGAACCTACTTCTTTTATGTTTTTATTTTTTACACTGTCTGTATCTATCCGGTGATAGTCTTTACCCGCAGCCAGATCAAGAAGCTGTTTTTCTTTAATGGCCCTAAAAAAGTTTTGTGCTAAGATTTCTATGAGTTGATCAGGTGGTGCAAACAGACTTTGTTTTCCGGTATAGCTTTGCTTTACCAATTCATTTATCCGGTCAGCAAGCGCTTTTTTTTGCTCTGCTTCAGGTAATTCTTCCAATGAACCAAGATGCAAAATAGTTAGATGACGAACAGTATTATCATAACGATAACTCTCACATAAGCGATAGTGCTTTTTTTTCTCCCCCGTAGTTTTTATCGTTTTGAAAATAACTTTCAGAAACATATATCAAAGCTATCTCAAAAAAAAATCATCAATCAGCAAGGCTGCGGGGACTACAATGCATTCCCAGCCGCTCAGCATTGAATATTTTTATTTGAAGCTACCCCCCTACGAACACTAATATTTTTTACCCGGCAATTTTAACAAATAAACCGGATTTTTTAACAAGTAAACGAAATCATCTGCAATGTGGGTTAACTGAAAGGATAGTTAATGCAGGTCTAAAAAATGCTATGTATTAGTTTATTTCCAATGAAATAGTAAAGAAATATCAAACAAAGTAATGAATTAGACTCCCCCGTAATGTGGCTAAGGGGCAGGCCGGTTCTTATACAACTCCTTTACCTTATCCAAATGAGCAATAAATTCCTTTGGCCCTTTGGTCGCGTCGTAGCCGTATCCACCATCGATTAGTAGTTTGCCATTTTCATCTACAAAAACATAATTGGGTTGACCGGATGCTTTGATTAATTGTTGCTGCAAATCTTCATACTTGTCGCCAACAGTCTCAATTTTAGCATTCAATAATGATGAAAATTTCTTTTCTTCATCCGGTAATTCCGCATTGTAATCGCTGAATAAAGATGCCACAACAAAATCATTTTTCATTCTCCGGGCCACTTCAGGATCTATCCAAATTTTTGATTCAAACTCCCGGCAGTTTACGCATTGAATACCAGTAAAATCAACCATCACTGGCTTATTTATTGCTTTTGAAGCAGCCAATGCCTCATCATAATCATAATAAATAACCAGGTTGTTATTGATAGCCGCACCCGGCTCATATTTTTTTAAATCCGCTACGTATTTCTGAGGAGGTTTCGCCAGGCTATTATTATTTTCTTCCATTTTATAAGCAGGCATGCTGGTATTCGAATTGCCAACTGCGTTAAAATCCTGTGTTCCCATTGGCGGAACAAAAGCAGAAACAGCCTTTAATGGTGCACCCCAAAGACCGGGTACCAGGTATACAGCGAAAGAGAAAGAAATAATCGCAAGGAATAATCTTGGAACCGAAACATATTCAATACCAAAATCATTCTTAGGCCGCTCACTATCATTTTTGAAAAGTATTTTACCCAATAAATACATTCCCAATAGAACGAAAATCACGATCCATAGCACAATAAATACCTCCCGATCGAGAATTCTCCAGCCCTTATCCAAATCTGCATTGCTCAAAAATTTCAATGCCAGCGCCAACTCTAGGAAACCCAGCACTACTTTTAATGCATTTTGCCAGCCCCCGCTTTTTCCCAATGAACTCAGCATAGAGGGAAAAAAAGCAAAGATGGCAAATGGCAGTGCAAGCCCAAAACCAAAGCCAAACATCCCTACAACAGGCGCCATTTTCCCCGCCGCGGTTGAGAGCCCTAACAGTGATGCGACAAAATTTCCGGTACAACTGAATGAAACAATTACCAGCGTTAAGGCCATAAAAAATATACCCGAATAGCTACCAATGCCTGCCTTGCTATCAATTTTATTTGACCAAGAAGCAGGCAGGTTTATTTCGAAGGCTCCTAAAAAAGAAGCCCCAAATATTATGAATAGGAGAAAAAGGAATACATTAAATATCCAATTGGTTGATAAATTATTGAGCGCATTTTTGGGCAAAACGGTTGCCACCAATGCGCCTACCAGCGTATAAATCAAAATAATAGAGATGGAATAAAAAAGCGCATTCTTCTTACCCTGTATCTTAGTTTTACTTCTTTTAGTAAAAAAACTAATGGTAATGGGCACCAACGCATACACGCAGGGAGTTAAAAACCCTATCAACCCGGCAAAAATGCCCGCCAGTAATAAAGCCCACATTGACTTTGCCTGCAAACTACCAGAGCTGTTTGCCACCAATTCTTTTGGCGCTTCCGGCTTAAATTGAAATTGCATCGATATGGGTTCTTCACCCGATTCAATACTTTCGCCTTTTTTATAATAGTAACTGATATCACCCTTTACGCGGATACTATCACCTGCGGCCAATTTAATTTTTTGCAGCCATTCTACTGAATCTGTATAAAACTTTATAACCACATTATTTAGAGCCGGATCAGGAGAAGTTTTGAGCGAGCCAGCTTCTGTAAGACTATCCTTTAAGTATTTTATGATAGCGGTATCAAAACCAATACTGGAATTAACGGGAAGGTCACCATCGATCTTTTGTATAGAAAAAAGCTGCACTCCCCTGGCAGGCAAAGCTTTAATTTTTAAAACAAATTCCCCATTGCCTTTGTCCTGTTTATCAAAACTAAACTGCACAGGCGGTTTGACCTGTGCAGCTAAAGAAAGCGATAAAAAAAAAGTAGCAGATAATACTATTAAAACCAGTTTATTTTTTAGCATTATTAAAATTATCAATTTAATTCAGGGCTATATTAAATTTTTCGGTAGAAGGTGGCATACAGATTCTGTCATTACAAATCATTGATTCTACTTCACCGCTGATATTGGTTTTAATATTCCCTTTTACAGTAACTACCTGGACAAAATCAGCTTTACCTTCAAAATATTTCACATCCACCTTGAAGTTTTTATCGAAATAACTAACCACTTTTCCCTTTTCATTCATTTTGTTTTGCACCACCACCAATGCATTTTTACTAAATTTAAAAGTGGTTGGCACTGGTCCGCCATCAGGCGTAAGCTGTGAATAAATATGCCAGCCCTGGGGAGGGGTTGCAATAATGTGTATCTCGTATTTGTTATTGGGTAATTTCTTTGCAGAATAAGACCAGCTTATTTTTTGCTGCGCATTTGTTACCCCAAATATTACCATCATCAAAAATACAAAGGCTAATTGCTTCATGTTTATCACTTATTTAAAACAAAGTTACCATTCAGACTGCTAAAGAATCGTCAGCCCCAACACTTTGGTTTCATTTAACATTAGTTTAGCTGAAAAAGGTGGGCAAATACCTTTCGGCCATCTTCATTTCCAAGGGAGGCATTACAGGCCCTTTCCGGGTGAGGCATCATACCGTATACATTTCTTTCTTTGTTACAGATGCCGGCAATATTGTGGATTGCCCCATTAGGGTTGCTTTCTGAATTTACGGTACAGTGCTCATCACAATACCGGTAAATGATCTGACGGTGCATTTCTAATTCCTCTAACGTTTTATCATCCGCAAAATATCTCCCCTCTCCATGAGCGACCGGAATTTTCAATGCCTCGCAACTAACTGCGGCAGCCTCTTTTATGTAAACATTTTTGCAGGTAAATTGCTGGTGACTGTTGCGTAATAACACGCCCGGCAATAACCCACTTTCGCATAATATCTGGAAACCATTACAAATACCCAGCACCTTGCCTCCTTTATTTGCAAACTCTATTACACTTTGCATCATCGGACTAAATCTTGCAATGGCCCCGCAACGGAGATAGTCTCCGTAACTAAACCCACCTGGCAATACAATACAATCTTCGATATCAAAGATACTCAAATCATTATCCTTATGCCAAAGTTCAATTACTTCCTGCTTCAGATCTGATCGAAGGGCCTCTATCACATCCCTGTCGCAATTACTGCCTGGAAATACTACAACGCCAAATTTCATAATATCGATTTGTGATTAATTAAATTTTACAATACGAATTAAATTCACTGATTACCGGAATCATGCAGCATGCATCGCATTAATTCGTGTATTTTATTTTTATTTTGCAAAAATACAAATACCATTTTAATTATTTACCCAAGGAAATGTATTGCTACCACAAATGCTACCATTATCCAATGTAAAACAAGCGGGAACCACTTATTAGTGGGATACAAAAACCCTGCAGCGGCAATTACAGCTATAGGGACCGCACACAATATCCAATAAACAAAAGAATGGGAGGCGTTGATAAAGGGGATAAACAACGAGATTAACAGGTATAAAAAAATAAGGTTCCAGCTTTTACGTGCCTGTACCAGTTGGCGGCGAAAATTTTGCTGAATATGGTATACCCCTATCACACATGTTAACAATACAATGATTATTGCGGCCCAGGCCCAACTCGATTCATGTAAATGGGGAATGGTAACAGCCACACCCGGGAAATGATACCCCTGCCATTTGTCTGCTATAAATACATATGCCAATAAAAAATAGTACGGTGAAATAATTCCAAGCAAGGCAACCATCCATTCCGATACTTTAAATGCTCTTGTAACCAATAATCCAAATACAATGAGTAATGCAAATGCAATGGAGGGGAAATAAAAGAATGAACATAACCCGATCGCTATTCCAATATTAAAAAGGGATGTCTTGGGGTTTTGGTCATTCTGTAGTTTACTCATACGTAACCATACCCAAATCAATAGACTATTAATTATTAATGGAGCCGATAATATATTCCATTCCGTAAAAAGAGAAGTAAATAACAAATACCCCATCGCGGTAAGGTAATTGGCCTTCTGCATCAGTCGCTGGTCATTTACTAACCCATTAAAAGTAATTGCCTGGGTGAACAACATTAAAAATGCAATCAACGGGTAAATGAGCGGTAAACCTTTACCAACCCCCGATAGCTGAAATAAAATAGCTTTGAACAGAAAGCCGTCCGTTTGTTGTGGAACAGGAACCACCGGGTGCAAAAACATTGGCAACTTTAAAAGCAGACCATAGACCAATAACAAAAATGTGTTATACGGATTATTGGATTTAAATACGCCTGTCACGTGAATGATATTTTTTTTAACCTTTCCTATAATTTGGGCCGGCCGTTAAATATAGATTGATTACCCTGCAAATGTGAGCATTAATTATTGGTTTAAAAAATAGTTTATATGATCAGGTGACTCAAAATAGTTGTGGAGAATTACCAGCCATTATTTTAAGTTGCCTGTTTAAAATTATTTACTAAGTTAAAGCCAGGATAATACTATAAGAAAAACTGCAGCAAATAGCCCGTGCAAAAATATTATCAAAAGAACGATATCAAAGCGGGTTCACCTATCATATCCATCCCGTCCCTTTTCCCTGGCCCTTTATTGAGGATATCCAGCAGTTGACTGTTGAAAATAATTACCGCCTGTTTTGAATAACACTGTCTTCGTTTAATGCGATCCCTTTTACAGAAAGCCTCCTTATGGTAAAATACAAAAGGCTAAATAGGCTGGTAAGTAGTAATGTGATGACCCATGTACGATAATATTCAATCGGGAAGAATAAACGCAAGGCTATTTCTTTGGCCAGTTCCCATGGATTTGTGACGATATCCCAACTATTCAACCTAAGAAACCTGCCCAGGTACACACCAAAAGAACCTAAAAATAAACACAGCACCACCAATTTGTTGGTAGCAGAGTTGCTCAATCGTTTACTAAAAAACGCTTCAACCTTATATAAAGATGCAAAGGCCATCATCAGTCCGGTAATTGCGGAAGTAAATAACAGCACTGCATCATACCAGACAGGTACAGTAGTTTTGCCCTCCAGGTGCACCAGGTCTGTAATGATGTATAACGCATTCGGGAAAAACAATAACCAAATGGCCAATAAAAAAGCCTGTACCCATTTTTTACTGTCTTTTTTGCCGGTGAGGTATAAACTTACCTGGAAAGGTATCCATGCTAAAAATAAATTCCACAAAAGGAATATAAACCTAAAGGTTCCTGAATACAGTATTCTGAAAAGAATCATGCAGGTGATAAATGCGATAAATACTGCTAATATTTTTTGAATGTTTGATAATTTCATCATCAATAATAATTTTATTTTAAGAGTTGCATAATTTTAGGAAAAAAAATAATGATGCCGGTAACCACACTTCCGGCAGCACTCAATAAAACCGCTGCGGCGGATACATCCTTTATAGTTTTTATTTTGGGTTGTATCTCAGTGGAAATGGTATCACATAGTTTTTCAATTGCAGTATTTAGCAATTCGAGTGCCAATACCAGCATGGAACATCCGGTTATAAAAAGCCACTCTGTAGTACTAACATTTAAAATAAATCCGCCAATGATTACTATCGACATTACACCCAAATGAATCCTGAAATTTAGCTGTGTTTTACTACAGTACAGAATACCTTGCCATGCGTACCCAAAAGACCTTACCAGTTTCATCATATTGCTATTGTTAAATAAATTCATTATTTCAGTGCCAAATATTTTACTGGCTTTTTTTTCCTGCAATCCATTTCCACCAAAACGCAGTGCAGGTGCCGTACACAAATAATTGATACAAATCATCGGATACGGAATGCCCGTTTCGAACAAATGCCATTGTTACCGGTATCATAAAAATAACGGCTACTAAAGTTACTATATATCCGCCAGTGCTAATTGGTAAATACAACCCTCCGGATTTTTTAAACCATTGTAGTTTCATAATTTACTTTTTTAAATTAGAAATATTGGTGACTTCGCATTTTGACTAAAGTACTTATATTTTTTACCGGCTTTAAAATAATCTTTTTAAGTTAATCAGCAGCCTGAATACCGAGGCAGATTGTATTTGTACCAGATAAGTCCGGCAGATCCAACCCAACATAATTAGTGCGACCCCACCATTCCAATGTTTTCCTCTTAATGAATGATAGTTGAAGTGTGTACTTTTTCCAATTCACCAAGTTCGCTTTTTATCTCATCATCAGCCAAATTCCATGACAGCCAGGTATATGCTTTTTGTTGATTGTAAAAATCAATTTTCCGTTCTTCAAAAACCTGCCTCGGTGTAAGCGATGAGCGGTAAAGCATTGTTCCTTCCTTATTTTTGTCAGATGCACTTTTTCTATCCAGCGCATCTATATTTTTTTCTAACACAGGTAATACTTTATCAGATAAAGTCAGCAAAAAGTTCAGGTCCAGTTCAATGGTGTTCTTCCTCGCAAGATTATATTTGGCGATTGTTTCATCCCAATGAATACAGGATGCTACTACCAATACAATGATGGCAAACCAGGCATTTACCCTTAACAGGTAATATGTCGTTTTGCGTTGATGAATTTTTATAAAAACAGTCACTAAACCAGCAAGTACCAACAACAGAAATATTAATACTCCAATACGTTTATATGCCAGTCCAAAATGTTCAATATAATAGTAATCTCTAAATAATACCGATACCGCCAGCACTGCATTTTGCAGTAACCATGCATAGGCGCCCAATCGCAGCCAATTATTTTGTTTATAGAAATTCAGGTTCCCTCTAAAAAAGAAAAGCAATAAAATGATCGCCAGCAAAATAGAAAATATCAACAGTCCGGTTCCCTCATGTACATATTCGCTCAGGTTGATATCATAGCTATAGGTAAAGCCAAACCATACGTACACGATATCTACACAATTGATACCAAGGAGCAGGAGATTCAATAAAAATAAACTGATAATGGCGGTTTTGTTTTCATTACTCAAAGCCAATACACCACTTGCGTACCTACCCATTATCAAAGACAGCAAATCAAACCAACCTGTTTGTTTCCACTTTACCAGGTCATTTTTCTTCCTGCTCAAATCATTTCCCTTTTTAGTATCTGCCTCCGAAAACCAGTTGACACTGCTTTTTATTAACAGTCCTCCGGTAACCAGCAAACCCAATAATAAGAATCCAAAGCGCTGCCAACTAAACCAGGTAAAAAAACGGCTGAAAAAAAGCTGCAATGCAAGCCCCACATCATTCAGCAGGTTTTTAAAAATAGTATTGGCATAATTATACAGCAGGAAAAATACAAAGAGCAAAAGCAAAGGAATCAGTAAAAAGCGAATGAATCTTTTTATACCATACACATTAACCTTACCCGATTTCAACTGCTGAATGTTGGTAAACACGGAAGGAATTACCAGCAAATAATTCATCATTGCAGAAGCGGCGGCATACCATACCGAACGGTGAAGGTATTGGGTAAACGCCACTACCAGCAGCAATGTAGCAGAAAATGCAATTTTGCTCAAATAAGTGTTGTGAACAACAACGGTTACAAGGGTAATAATATGGGCTGCCAACAGCCATTTCATTAAAGGATTGCGAAAGGCAGATGGGTACAAATAAAAAACGGACCATAACACAAATACATCAAACAAAACGGAGTTGACAGCAAACTTTTCATTCCAGAAAATAATATTGAATAATATGGCACCGGTGATAGTCAGGAGCAGTTTAACGGTTTCGTTTTTCATTGATTTTATTTTTTATCTATCTGAATAATTAATTGATGGATTATTTAGTGAATGGTGAATGGGCAACAGGTGCATAGTTAAACCCTTATGAAATATTGCTTTTTCCCATTAAGGATTCGCTTTAACTACCGCCCGTTCACATTCTATTTTTTGCCTGAGTAACTGAGCAGGCTGATCAAGAAGTGTAAACCATTGCCAGCCCTCAATAGGCTTACAATGGCTGCCACGTTTGTAAGCCTTGTTGAATTTGCTCCAGTATTCGGGCATAGTTATCATACCATAAACAACGGTGGCCAATACCGGGAAAGAGAGATGTTTGTTACCCAGCATAAAGCATTGCAGACAAACTTCTCCTTCATCGGTTGTGTCATAATGCAACAGGATATGTTTGATATCATGTTTGGCATAATAGGTAAGCAGTTTCAGGTTTTTCTCATCCAACATCATTGCCAGCTCCTTCCCCAATGTACCTTCCGGCAACTGGTGCAAGGCCTCCTTCGTGTACTGAAATTTTTGAGGCGAGCGAATCAACTTCAGCAATGGCAATGCCAAATGATGCGTTAAAAACACCAGGAGTTTTGAGCGAAGGGCTACAATTAACTTATACATGACACTCAGTATTATTTCTAGAAATTGATTTGACAATGGAATGGTGAATCATGACAGATGTGACGGAGGCTGCAACCAGGCAAAGAGAAATTAAAAGCTGATTTGATTTCACACCATCATCCGGAACAACAAAAAGTAATAGCGATGACAATCCTGAAATAATTAAACCGGCTTTTAACAATATGCGAAACAACAATACTTCATTCCAGTTAGTAAGCAACACAATCCAAAATATAAATATCCCGGGCATAGAAAGGATCAGCGTACCAATAAAGACCAAAAATAATTTGAAAGGCCAGGGGGTTGCCCCATTTGAAAAAAAAGATAAGATTGCTCCACTCAACAAAGTATTCAATAATGCCGTTAGTATCCAAATGGTAAAACCTAAAAATATTGATTTGATGAATTTCATTTTTTAAAAGTGCTTTGCATTTCAAAGTGTAAGTACAAAAAAAATTATTTAGTTGATTTGATCATTGCCTCCAGGGCTGCTATATGAGCTTTAAAAGCTTTTTCGCCCGCTTTGGTAGCCGAATAAGTGGTATTGGTTTTTCGCCCGACAAATCCTTTTTGAACTTTAATAGTTCCTGACTCCTCCAGCGTTTTAAGGTGACTTGCCAGGTTTCCATCGGTTATATCCAGCAACTCCTTTAGCTCATTAAAGTTTACTTCCGCATTTACCATCAAGGCACTCATGATGCCCAGGCGAATACGGCTGTCGAAAGTTTTATTTAAGTCCTTGATCGGGTTCATGATAATTTGCTAATTGCTAATGTCTAATTCAGTCTCTCATATTTGTACCACATCCATATTCCATATACAATGTGCAACACTCCAAAACCCATGGTCCAAAAGTGCAGGCCATATCCAACGCTCCAAAGATTCATGATTCCCAAAGCAAGCTGGCCATAACCCAAGTACCTGATTTCGCCCAATGTATACTTGCTTGCGTTCACGAGGGCCAATCCATAAAATATTAAACAACCAGGCGCTACCAGTTCATATTCGCCCAACTGCATCATGCGGATGAGGAAAATGCCCCCAACCGTAATTGGAATAACGGTATTCCAAAACAAGCGGAGGGTTGCAGCACCCCACATGGGAATATTGTTTTTTCTACTTCGCAGGTAAGTAAAAAAGAACGCTGAAATAAAGGCGCTGATAAAAGTAATGGTGGCAATCCAAAGTAAATCATTGAGCAATTTTATACCGCCCATATCAATCAAACCATCCATTGTACAATCGCCCTTTACCCAACAGTGTATTTTTTGATTGGCAAACCAGGCACCCACCAGGGCGCAGATTCCTGCAGCTATGCCACTAAATCCACTCAGGCTTATAAAACGACTGCTCCGTTCCATCATACGTTTGATATGTTGCAGGTCATCCAGTGGTTGTTGTTCGTTACCCATAAAAAGCACTTTGAATTACAAAGTAAACTGAATTAACTGATATTGGCAAGAAATATTTACACTTAAAATTACCTGCCGGCACATTTGAAGATAAAAACTCAGGAAAATGGATATTCCAGGGAACCTAACATTTCGTTGAGTCCCTTAAAGCTGGAAAGTGCCCCAAACTTTGCCCCACCATGTTAAAAGGTACACAGTACCTCGTAAATCTGCTGGCAGGCTATCCGTATTTCCTCATTGCTAATGACTAATGGCGGCGCTATCCGCAAAGAACCGGCTGCAAATAAAAACCAGTCAGTAAACACGCCCCGTTCTATCAATGAGTCAATTACTTTTTTATTGAAATCGAAGTTTTCAAATTCTACCGCTATCATTAGTCCGCAACTATGAACCGATTTTATCGCAGGATGAACCAGCAGCGAAAGAAAAAGCTGTTCCTTTTCCTTTACTTCTTCAACTAACCGTTCCTCGAGCAACACGTTAAAAGCTGCCAGCCCGGCGGCACAGCAAACAGGATGGCCACCGAAAGTATTGATGTGGCCCAAAACAGGGTTGTGGGTAAAAGAATCCATTATCTTTTTATCGGCAACGAACGCTCCAAGCGGCATGCCACCGCCCAATGCTTTGCCTAATAACAATATATCCGGTACTACGTCAAATTGCTGAAAAGCCCACAGGCTGCCGTTGCGCCCGAAACCGCATTGTATTTCATCTAACACGAGTAGGGTACCTGTTTTGGAACATTGTTTACGCAATTCCGACAGCCATCCATTTTGAGGAACCAGTACACCGGCTTCGGCCTGTACAGTTTCGGCAACCACACAGGCGGTTCTGTCTGTGATATTATTTAAATCTTCAAAAGAATTATAATTCAGTTGCATCACATCCGGCAATAAAGGACGAAATGCATTTCTCCAGTACTCATCCCCCATGATGCTTAATGCGCCTTGCGTACTACCGTGATAAGAATTTTTGAAACTGATGATTTGCGTTCTCCCTGTAAAACGCTTGGCCAGTTTCATAGCACCTTCCGTAGCTTCACTTCCGCTGGCAGTATAAAAAACCGAATTGAGCGATCCAGGTAAATGATCGGTTAGCTTTTTTGCATAAGCTACCTGTGGACTTTCTACCAGTTCGCCATATACCATGATATGCATGTACTCATCCACTTGCTTTTTAATTGCCGCCGTGACTTTTGGATGGCAGTGTCCTATATTACAAACACTGATCCCTGCAATGAGATCAATGTACTTTTTCCCGTTGATATCCCACAAAGTGCTGCCGCTGGCCTTTACAATTTCCAGCGCCAAAGGTGCTTCGGATGTTTGACCCACATGATTCAGAAATAACTGGCGTTGATTCATAACCTGCAAATTTCGTTAAGAAAGTTTGATATTTGTTTTAAAAATTGATACCAGCAGTGTTAAACGGTATTTGTGTATTTCATCAATCGATGTGTATTTTTAATTTATAACGTAATTAAAGATCAACATGGGTATGCGGCAAAAGGGAGGCCTGAATTTCGGGATTTAACTAACACAACGATGTTGATCAAGGGTATCAGCCGGTAAAAAAATATTAAATAAACAACATTGAACTAACAATTAGCATTCAGCCAGGTGATAACGAACAACTCTCAGTAACCTGGCAAAACCAATAAACTTAAACCTATATGTCTTACATTCTACCGGTAAAAGGTGTGCTGCCCTCAATAGGCACCAATTGTTTTATAGCTCCTAATGCTACCATTGTGGGTGATGTAATAATGGGCGACGACTGCAGTGTATGGTTTAATGCGGTAATCCGGGGTGATGTAAACAGCATCCGCATGGGCAATAAAGTAAATGTGCAGGATGGTGCGGTAATTCATTGTACCTATGAAAAAACCAAAGCCATTATTGGAAATAATGTCAGCATCGGCCACAATGCAATTGTACACGGATGCGTTATAGACGACAATGTATTGGTGGGCATGGGTGCAATTGTGATGGACAATGTAAAAGTAGGATCCAATTGTATTATAGCCGCCGGTGCCGTGGTGCTGGAAAATACCGTGATTGAACCGGGATGTATTTATGCCGGCGTACCCGCAAAAAAGGTCAAGGACATCAGCCAGGATTTGATAAGCGGAGAAATAAACAGGATTGCCAATAACTACCTGATGTACAGCGGATGGTTTAAGGAAGACGCACAGCAGTAAACGGCAATATTACATTTTAGAAAATATTATCTTCAATTATGAGAAAATATATTGTTGTTGTTGCATGTATTACGCTCTTAAGCGGATGCTTTATTTTTCAAAAGAAAGAAAAATATGGATGCCCGGGTAGCCCCCAACCCGGTGAATTGAGCACTGATCAAAAAATTGCATCAGGTGTAAATGTTAAACAATCGAAATATAAAGGGAAGAAGAATTATTAAATAAGTGGCAATGCCAGACATTGGTCGCCGTGCTTTTTATTTTTTAGTCAGAGTGATAAATAGCTTTAAAATAGCGTTGACCTGAAATTCGTGTAATTAATGCAGAAAATTCGTGTTATCAACTAAAAGTCTGTTTATATCTGGTTTAATCTAACACACATTCACAGATAGTGCAGTAAAAACTTAAAAAATGTTTGCTGAAATATACTAAAAAAGACAAATAAGAGTTTATTGAATTGCGAATCGTTGTAACCCAATACCCTAACCGATAAAGCTAAAATCCCATGTGCTATCATTTAAAAACCAAACACGGTAATACAGAAGCTGTCATTGACGACAACTGCGGCATTTCCAAATTTTACGCCATAGCAGAAACATTGTCTTCGGAGTTAAATGTAAATTTCCTGAACCAGGTAGACGATGTAGATACTTTAGACTGGGATTTTAAATATAAGAACCAGGTACTCACACTCCACTACAATGTATTTAACGGGGTGTCTGTTTTTCCGCAGCATGTAAAAAGCATATTGCAGGAAAACAATATAGTACTGGAAGTTGCTCGCTTTTTGGAAAGCAGGGCTTATTGAAAATATCAGTACGCTTTCTTTTCAATACTTTCGAGTATGTTCAAATAACTATAGTACCGATCGGGATGTACTGTGCCTGCGTTAACAGCTTCTTTCACAGCGCAGCCCGGCTCATTGATATGCATACAGTTATTAAACTGGCAATCGTTTATGAGTGCCCTCATTTCGGGAAAGTAATGGGAAAGTTCCTGTTTTGAAATATCTACCAGTCCCAGTTCCCTGATACCTGGTGTATCAATCACCCTTCCACCAAATGACAGGTTAAACATTTCCGCAAAGGTAGTAGTATGCAAACCTTTACCACTCCAGCCGCTTACATCCTGCGTACGTAATCTTAGCTCAGGAAATACAATATTGATAAAGGATGATTTTCCAACACCTGAATGGCCGCTCAATAAAGTAGTTTTATCCTTCAGCAGGCTTTTAACTTCTTCTACCCCATCATTTTTTTCAATGCTCATCAATTGTACCTTGTACCCGATGGCTTCGTAAATTTCTTTAATAGCTGCAAATTTTTCTATCTCCTTTTCTTTGTACAAATCCGATTTATTAAATACGATGACCGACGGCACATGGTAAGCTTCGGAAGTGATTAGGAAACGGTCGATAAAACCAAGTGATGTTCTGGGTTCTTTTAAAGTGGCGAATAGCAGCGACTGATCGAGGTTAGAAGCTATGATATGATGCTGGTTCCTGTTGTGGGGTGATGAGCGGGTAATGTAATTTTTGCGTGGGGCGATATCCGTGATGGTTAAAGTATTTTCCAACTCATTTTCCATATCGGCAAGCACCACATCACCTACCGCTATCGGATTGGTAGACGTAATATTGTCAATCTTAAATTTACCTTTTATACGGGCATTAAATATCTTACCCTCATCATCCTGTACAATGTACCAGCTTCCGGTACTTTTATAAACTGTTGCCATCATAACCTGCAAATTTCATTAATTAAAATCAATTGATGGTGTTTAAAAAAATTGAACTGTATTCCAGGTAAGCAGTTTTATGTTTTTTGGTCCGGGCCGCGAAGCTGTGAGGGACATTGTTGCAACTTGTCCGCCGCGGAGGATCGCCCTCTTTTACCGAATACCACTAATGAACATTCAATACGTTATACATTAAAGCGCAATGCAAAGCTTACTTAAAAAAGTGTGGGGATTAACAATTACCTAAGGGAACTTTTTGAGCACAGTAAACCGCAACAGCACTTCAATCAACAACAAACACAGCGCAATCATTACGTATGGAAAAAACTTTTCTGTAAATCTTGTGACTGTTGAAATTTCAACTTTCGATTTCTCAAGATTATCAATTTCTTTATAGATGTTTTCTAAACCGGTATTATCTTTCGCCCTGAAATATTTACCCCCTGTTTCACCGGCAATTGCTTTCAGCAACTTTTCATCAATAGTCACTTTTTGTTGCTGTATAATCACCCCAAGTTCGGTTTTGATCGGGAAAGGGGCATACCCTTCCGTACCAACGCCAATAGTATAAACCCTTACCTTAAATGCTTTGGCAATTTCCTTGGCATTGTCCGGGCCAATCAACCCTCCATTATTTTCGCCATCGGTTAATAAAATGACCACCTTGCTTTTCGACTTGCTGGTACGCAGACGATCAATACTTGTTGACAGGCCGTCTCCAATGGCGGTACCATCTTCCAATAAGCCGTTGCGGATATTTTCTATGGCCGATTTTAAAACAGACTTATCCGTTGTAAGCGGGCATTGCGTAAAACTTTCGCCGGAAAAAATTACAATCCCGATCCTGTCTGTCAATCTTTGTTCAACAAAGTTTGCTGCAACTGCTTTTGCTGCCTCCATTCGGTTGGGCGTAAAATCCTGTGCAGTCATGCTACCGCTTACATCAATGCATAATATGATATCCACTCCTTCCCCTTCCACCTGTTGTTCGTCATTTTTCGTTTGAGGCCTTGCCAATGCAATAATGATAAATGCCAACGCCAAAACCCTGCATACAAATGGCACATGACGGAATAAATTTTTCCATGAAGTAATTCCTTTAAAATTTTTAAGGGAAGAAACTTTTATACCCGCCTGCTGATGATTGTTATTTTTTACATACCAAAAAATCATTACCGGAAGTAACAACGCAAGCCAGAGTAATCCGGGTTGGGCAAAATGGATGGTATTTAAATAGTCGGAAAACACTGTAAGGTTTAGGGTTTAGGGTTTAGGGTTTAGGGTTTAGGGTTTGAGGTTGCGGAGCAGGCACTTTTTGATGAATGCTATTGATTACATCTTTAACAGATTGCAAACACATTTCACTTTCAGATGATGGTGGTAAATATTTTGCGAATTTAACCGCGTCATTACAACGGAGGCTGGCGGCGGCCTTAAACAAGATGTCATTATCCTGCGTCTGATCACGTAACAATATCAATATATCTCCGGTAGTTTTATTTTGATAATTACTGCTTTGTATGCGTGACAGGTACCGCTTTAATATCTCTCCCATTTTGGTATGCACGATTTTTAACGCTGCGGCATCGGATAAATCATGAGATCTTAATTTATCCAGTTCGATCATAGCTTCATCGTAAGCACTGGATTTTGCCTGTAACTTAAGAGAACCTTTATTCCTTTTCCAATACCTGTAAAACCATATTAAAAAGATGATCAATGCAATCACTAAAACTCCCGCTCCAATCCAATACCACAATGGATCAATGGTTTCTACCTCCCTGATGGGTTTAATATCCTTTAATACATTTGTTGTGTCGGAGGTAGAAAATGAAACAGTGATTGGAACAGAATCGGTGAAAAAATTATAGGCGGCATCACCATTTACCGGAACCATGTTGACTAAAAAAGATGGCAATACCCATTTACCGGAATCAAAGCTGGTTAAGGTAATGGTTTGTCTTACACCGGAAAGCGTGTTGTTGCTGTACAAAGAATCCATCTTAGTCCGGCTGATCACTTCAAAATGTGCTAAGGAATCTGGTATGACCGCCCAGTTTAATTTATACACATCCGGAGAAAAGCTGGCTTCAATGGTCAGTTTAAATTGATCCCCAATCAATATTTCATTTTTATCAACACCCGTTTTCACTATTGGCTGAGCATAAGATAACAGAAAAGAAAAACAGGCCATTACCACTGTTAAAAAAAACATCCGCATTTTCACCTTATCCATTTTCAAGTATTCTGTTATCATTAAAATTTACCCGCATTATCAATTAAAAGACTATTTCCCAAATAAACCGGGGATGCATCACCATCAGCATATTTAGCTTCTTTTGATAAAAAACTGTTGTAAAATTTTTACATAATCTTCATCGGTTCGTATGTGCAACAGGTCGGCACCGGCTTTGCGAAAATAATTCTTACATATTTCACTTTGCTCCATAAACCGTTGTTTGTATGTGTACTGAACCATGGCATCATTACTGTCAATCCATTGCTGTTTGCCGGTTTCCAGATCCTGCACCTGTAATAAGCCAGCCTCGGGCAATTGCATATCCATCTTATCATAAATTCTCAAACCAATCACATCATGCCTGCCGCCAATTACTTTCAGGTCATTTTCATACACAGCATCAACAAAATCACTTAATAAAAAAGCAATACTTTTCTGGTGAGATGCCTTGTTAAAAAATTTGATCGCTTCTTCCATATTGGTACTCTTACCAACAGGCTCGGCAGTAAGCAACTGTCTTACAATATAGAGCGCATGTTGCCTGCCTTTTTTAGGCGGAATATATTTTTCAATTTTATCACTAAAAAAAATAGCGCCCACTTTATCATTGTTATTAATAGCGCTGAAAGTTAATACAGCGCCAATTTCTGTAAGTATATCACGCTTTCGTGTATGAACGGTTCCAAATAGATTACTGGCACTTATGTCAACCAATAAATAAACGGTTAGCTCCCGTTCTTCTTCAAATACCTTGGTAAACGGATGACTGAACCTGGCGCTTACATTCCAATCAATAAACCGTACATCATCCCCTGCATAATATTCCCGCACCTCCCTAAAGCTCATTCCTTTTCCTTTAAAAGCAGAATGATACTCACCCGTAAATAAATGGGTGGTTATTTTCTTGCTTACAATTTCCAGCTGTTTTACTTTACGCATAATCTCGGCCCCCTCCAACTCCCCCGAAGGGGGAGAGCCAGGAAGATAATGCTGGTTCGTATCGCTTTTCTTTTTAAACAAAATAAAAATATTATAATAACAATAATAAAATCTCTTCCCGTAGTAAGGTCTTTTAAAGTCCCCCCTGGGGGATTGAGGGGGCTGTTTTTTACGGTACATTCACCACCCTCAATATTTCATTAATAATCATTTCCACATTCACATTCTCCGCTTCTGCTTCGTAGGTTAACCCAATCCGATGTCGCAATACATCTTTGCAAATGCTCCGTACATCTTCCGGAATTACATAACCGCGTTTATTTAAAAATGCATAGGCCTTTGCAGCCAATGCCAGGTTAATACTGGCTCTTGGAGAACCGCCCACACTTATCAATGGCTTCAATTTAGGCAGGTTATATTTATCCGGGTACCGTGTTGCAAATACAATATCGAGGATATAATTCTCCACTTTCTCATCCATGTATACCTGGCGGACCAATTCCTTTGCAGTTAAAATTTCGCTGGTAGATGCAACCGGGTAAATAGGGGGGAAAGAAAGCCCCAATGTATTCTGCCGGATAATTAATTGTTCTTCGGGTTTGGTAGGATAGTCAATCACCACCTTCAACATAAACCGGTCTACCTGGGCTTCGGGCAAGGGGTAAGTTCCTTCCTGCTCGATGGGGTTTTGTGTGGCCAGTACCAGGAACGGTTCATCTAATTTAAATGTAGTATCACCGATGGTTACCTGCCGCTCCTGCATCGCTTCCAGTAAAGCACTTTGCACTTTTGCAGGAGCTCGGTTTATTTCATCTGCCAAAATAAAATTGGAAAAGATGGGACCTTTGCGAACCATGAATTCATTCCTTGCCTGGTTGTAAATCATCGTACCTACCACATCAGCGGGTAACAGATCGGGCGTAAACTGTATGCGGCTGAAATTAGCATGAATGGCTTGCGACAGCGACTTGATAGCGAGGGTTTTGGCCAGTCCGGGTACGCCTTCCAGTAATACATGGCCATTACTCAACAAGCCAATCATCAGCCTTTCTATCATGCCGTGCTGACCCACAATTACTTTACTTAACTCATCATTGATCCTGGTTACAAAACCCGCTGCATGACTGATCTTTTCGTTCAGTAAGCGGATGTCTTCGGCTGTTTGTAGCATAAAAAAAATTTACCTCAACCCACTAAAGGATTATGAGATTTTAAAGATTAAAAATTATGTGCCTGTTTCAGGCCCCGGCTCATCGTATCCCATACCGGTTTTATAATATTCAACTACCACGGAAATACCTGAAAACAAGTATATGGCACTAATGAATATTAGCGGCGAAAATACGAACAATGCTGTTACAAAAACTTAACCACAATTTTGAATGGCGTTAAAATCTGTTAAAAACAGGCCTAGCTTTAAACAAAAATATATTATGACAGATCTGCAACTGATAACCACCGCTAATAACTTAGAGGGGTATTGTATTACCAAACACCTGGGTGTAGTAAGGGGAATTACAGTACGAAGCAGGAGCCTGTTAGGAAATATTGGCGGAGGTGTACAATCATTATTTGGTGGTAAGCTTTCAATTTATGTTGAGCTATGCGAAAAAACAAGGGAGGGGCTTACCAGTTAATGATACAGCATGCTAATGAAAAAGGTGCCAACGCTATTATCAATATGCGCTATGATGCCAATGAAGTAATGCAGGGAATTACGGAGGTACCCGCTTATGGTACGGCGGTGGTGGTGGAGAAGGTTGGGTAGGTTATTATTTAAGTAATCGTATGATAATAGGAATGATGGTCGTTGAGTACCTTACAGTATCGCCTGATTAATGATTACCCCGCCCAGTTCATCGTTCATTTTTTTATAAATTTCCGGAACATTTTTGCGCATCATACGCTCCGGGTATTCCAATGGCTTAAACCCAAATTTTTCATACAGCCCATGTGCGTCTTTTGTACCCAACTGCCAGTTGCGAAATCCCTGTAAATCCGGGTGGGTCATAATTGTTTCCATTAACCATTTGGATAAGCCACGGCCGCGATATTTTTCATCTATGAATACATCTGCCAGGTAACCAAATGTTGCTTTATCCGTGATCACCCTTGCAAAGCCAATTTGATTTTCACCATCGTACACGCCGAAACATACGGAACCGTCTATTGACTTTTGTACAATTTCTATGGGGATGCTTTCCGCCCAATATGATTGGGCAAGAAACCCGTGAATGTATTGAAGGTCGAGTTTCGCTTTATCGGTGCTGATGGTAAAGTTATTTTTTTGAAATTCCGTCAGCATAAAAGGATTTATTTATTTGTTAATTTCATGACTCCGAAATTTGCACAAGAGACTTTCCGGCACACTTCAATAGATCAGCTTAAATACTTCCCAACAATCGGCACCCGCCGTCCCACACCAAATGCCTTAGGAGAAATACGGATGATAGGACAAAACTGGTTGCGTTTATACTCGTTGATGTTGACCATTTTTAAAACCCGGTCCACTAAAGCCGAATCAAACCCTTGTGCTTTTATTTCTTTTGGTCCCAGCCTGCGTTCTATGTATTGGTATAAAAGTTTATCCAATATTTCATAATCAGGCAACGAATCTGAATCTTTTTGGCCGGGCCGCAATTCTGCGGAAGGAGCTTTGATAATGATGTTTTCCGGAATGATCTCCTTATTACGGTTGATGTATTTTGCCAGGGCATACACCTGTAATTTATAGCAGTCGCCCAATACACCAAGTCCGCCCGCCATGTCCCCATATAAAGTGCCGTAGCCCGTTGCCAATTCACTTTTGTTTGAAGTATTTAGTAAAATGTATCCAAACTTGTTTGCGATGGCCATCAACAGGTTGCCCCTGCTGCGGCTCTGGATATTTTCTTCGGCTACACTAAAAGGCAGGTCCTTAAAAATGGGTTTCAGTTCGGTTAAAAAAGCTTCATAAATATTCCTGATAGGCAAGATATCATACGGGTTACCGATGTTCGTACTGAGTTGCACCGCATCATCCACCGAGTGATCCGTAGAATATTGAGAAGGCATTAATACTGCTCTCACATTATCCGAACCAAGCGCTGTACAAGCCAGGGCGATGGTAACAGCACTGTCTATTCCTCCACTACTTCCTATGATGGCTTTTGTGAAACCCATCTTGAAAAAATAATCCTTTATGCCCATCACGATTGCATCATGCACCTGTGCTATGTTCAGGTTCTCTTCCAATGAAACGGGCGTTAATTCTTTATCCGGAATGCGGCTGGCGGGTTCTATTACAGCTCCTTCAACAGAGCCATCATCGTTTAGGCTAAAGCCCTTGAGCGACTCCTCAAATAAGGGAAGCTGTCCACAAAGATTGGCATCCTTATCATACACGAGTGAAGCGCCATCAAACACTACTTCTGTCTGACTGCCCACCCCATTACAGTAGAACATGGGAAGTTTATACTTGATTACATTTGCCTTAACGGTTGCCTTACGATCTTCATCATGTGTATAGTCGAATGGAGAGGCAGAAATGTTGATCATCAAATCCGGATGCTGCGTCATCAGTTTATCCATCGGGCAAATGCGGTACAAGGGATTATGACCCAGGTTCCAGATATCTTCACAAATGGTAAGGGCAATTTTTTTCCCTTTAAACTCAATTACATTCCATTCATAAGCCGGTTCAAAATACCGGTACTCATCAAATATATCGTAGGTAGGCAACAACGTTTTATGAGCAATGCCTTTTACTTCTTTGTTATATAAAAAATAAGCGGCATTAAAAAGATCCTTTCCTTCTTTTATGGTGTTCCTGTCCGGCGCACCTACAATTACGGCGATGGTATCTGCGTGTTCTTTTACCTCGTCAATAGCGGCATAACATTTACGGATAAAATCATCAAACTCTAAAAAATCCCTTGGCGGGTATCCGCATATACTCAACTCGCTAAATACAATGATGTCGCCACCTTGCTTTTTGGCCTCTTCAATGGCATCAATAATCTTTTGCGTATTGCTTTCAAAATTGCCGATGTGATAGTTTTGCTGCGCTAAAAATATTTTCATACACCATCCCCCCAAAGGGGCTTAACTTTATGTTTATAAATCAATTGCTTTCTTTGTAAAGTTAAAACATTCAATCCCATTATTAAGTATGAGATTATCTATCATTGCCATTTTAATAAGTGCGGCTTTATTTTCCTGCAGTAATCATGAAAAGATTCCTGATGTTTCAAATATAAAAATCAACCTGAGCACAGATCGTTTTGAAAAAAACTTATTTGATACGGCTGCCAATAATTTGTTTACTTATATTCTTAAATTACAGACAGAAAATCCATCTTTTACAGCAACTTACTTAACCAATATTTTAAATGTGGATCCTTTGTGGCCGGCCGATACGGCAGCCAACTATGTAAATGGGTTTATAAAAGCATACCGGCCGGTGTATGATAGTGCCGAAAAAATATTCAGCGATTTTACACCGTATGAAAAGGAAATAAAAAAGGGGTTACAATTTGTAAAATATTATTTCCCCGAATATAAAATACCGGATAAGGTAATTACCTATATTGGACCTGCGGATGGTTATGGAGATATTTTATCGAACGAGGGATTGATCGTGGGCCTTCAACACCACCTGGGTAGTAATTTTTATATGTACAAGTCTGCGTTGGTGCAGGAAACTTATCCCGAATATATTTCCAATCGATTTGAACCTGGCTATATTGCTGTTAACTGTATGAACAATATTGTAAATGATTTGTACCCGGAGAAAGCAGATGATAAACCGTTGGTGAATCAAATGATTGAAAAGGGAAAACGCCTGTACCTCTTAAGCAAGTTCTTACCGGAAACGGAAGAATACAAACTAATTGGTTTTACCGAAAAACAATTAGCAGACGCTTATGCCCATGAAGCCGTAATCTGGAACCTGTTTATCAAAAATTCGTACCTGCAGATTGCAGATAAAAATATCATAAAAAATTATATTGGAGAAGGGCCTAAAACACCGGAGCTGGGTGAAGGTGCGCCCGGCAATATTGGTTCATTTGCGGGCTGGCAAATAGTAAAAAAGTATATGCAAAAAAATGCTGCAACTACCGTGCAGCAACTAATGAATTTAGACCCGGAACAAATTTTCCAGGCTGCTAAATACAAACCCTAATCATCCATCAGGCTGCCTGCGCCCGTTGTACTTTTTTTACCACCACCTGCTTTTGACCGAGCATTTTCATCACGCGGTAATGGGATGCCAACGCTTCTGTCATGGTATCATACTTGTTGTAAGGCAAATTATATTCAGCACATTTTTCCATTACTATCTTACTGATGGCAGGATAATGTACGTGGCTCACACGGGGAAATAGATGATGCTCTATCTGGTAATTTAAACCTCCTACAAACCAGGAAATAACTTTTGAATTCATGGCAAAATTAGAAGTCGTTTTTAACTCGTGTTCTGCCCAGGCGGTCTCAATATGCTTCGTTTCGTCGATTGCTACATTTTCAAATTCGGTATTCTCTACTACATGCGCCAGTTGAAATACCAGGGAAAGGGTAAGTCCCATTACCGCATGCAGCACAAAAAAACCAAGTATCCATGCGCCAAATCCCCAAACCATTATCGGAAGAACAATATAAAAAGCAAGATAGAATGCTTTGGTAACCCAGAATATAATATGATTCTTAAGGGTCATTTTCCATGCATCGGTGGTGTAGATTTTGCGGGTAAAATATTTGGTAAAGTCCATAAAAAATATCCAGAAGATGCTTGACAAGGCATAGATAGGAGTAAGGTATAAATGCTGGATCTTATGAGCCGGAACCCACTTTTGCGATTCACACTGGCGGATGATGGGGCTCTTTGCAATATCGTCATCTATTCCATCTACGTTGGTATATGTGTGGTGAATGATATTGTGTTTCTGCTTCCAGAAAAAAGAACTGGCGCCCAGGGCATTGGCCGATAATCCAAGCAAATCATTTAGCCAGGGCTTTGTACTGTAACTGCCATGGTTGGCATCATGCATCACGCTAAAGCCAATACTTGCAAATGTAAAGCCAAGTAAAGCGGAGATCAATAATGCAGGCAATGCATCCATTTGGATAAACATCAGGCTGCAGTACATGACGATGGCTGCGCCCACCAGCGTGATTGTTTTAATATACAAACGCCAGTCACCGGTTTTTTTTATACCGCTTGTTTCAAAATATTGGTCTACGGAAATTTTCAGACTTTGATAGAACAGGTTGTTCCTGTTGTCGAACGTAATTTTTGCCATTGGGAAATATCGGTATTTTAAAGAAAGTCAATCGCTTTTACTATACGAAACTCAGATTTTAAAGCCATTTTTGTCTTCTAAAGGTAGGTTAAAATACGGTAAAAAGTACATTTAGTTCATCTTAAAAGGCACTGTCATTTCAAATGACGGGATAATCACTTCGAACAGTTTTTTATTGTTCACATTTTCCATCGAATAGGTTCCATACATTTTACCCATTTCGGTACGCAGATTACACCCACTTACATATTGGTATTTTTCACCGGCGTTTATTTGCGGTTGCACCCCTATCACCCCTTCGCCCTCTACTTCACGCAGGCTTCCGGTGGTATCATAAATGTACCAATGGCGGCGTAATAACTTTACCGGGTACAGGTTATTATTTTCGATGGTAATGCGATAGGCAAACATATATTCGCTGTTGGCCGGATTACTATAATCAGGCTGGTAGAATGTTTCTACGCTAACAGTTATACCTTCTGATATTTTTGAGATCATCCTATCAATTGTGTTTAGACAAAAATAACTCAAAAAATAAGTTTTTGTTGTAAATTGAAGAAGTAATATTCATTTAATAATTACATCATGCCGATAAAATCTCACAAGTATACCAAAGATGGCGTCACCGTTTTGTGGCAACCGGATATTTGTATTCACTCCGGTATTTGCGTCAAGGGGCTTTCTGCAGTGTTTAATCCTTCCAAAAGTCCTTGGATCGATATGGATAAGGCTGAAACAGACCGTATTATTGAGCAGGTTAAGAAATGCCCGAGCGGAGCTTTGAGTATTTTAAATGAGTAGATTTTTCTCAGCTTATCTGCTCAATTCTTTTTTGCGGCCGAATACCCGTTTTTCAGCAACCATTGCAGTACTTTGTCGCGGTTATCTCCCTGCACAATGATTTCGCCATCCTTTACCGATCCGCCGGTTCCGCAAAATGTTTTTAATTTTTTGCCCAGATCTTCCTTATCACCTGCAGAGCCGGCAAAGCCCTCCACCAGGGTAACAGCCTTGCCTGCACGGCGTTTGGTATCTAACCGAACTTTTAGTTTTTGTTGTGCGGGTAACAGGGTGGCAGCCTCTTCAGGATCCTCCTGTTCCGGCTTAAAATTTGGATCTGTGGAATAAACCAACCCACCCAAACTGTTCAACTTTATTTTAGCCATTACATTGTTTTTTTATGTACCAATTAACCCTAACCGGATTAAAGCCCGTTTTTCCAAAAGTTGCAAGGTCATTAAAATTAAGATCTTTTCAAACATGGTGATATGATCACCGCCTTTAAACTTAAATCCAAACTTCTTGCCTGGTGAATAATAGCTCCGCTTGAAACATAATCAACACCAGTGGCGGCAAAGGTTTCAATGTTACTTAGATTGATTCCTCCACTAGCCTCTGTTTCATATTTTCCATTAATAATTTTCAACGCTTCGCTTATTAATTCCGGCGTATAATTATCGAGCATGATACGATCTACCTTGCCAACGGCCATTACTTTTTTTACATCCTCAATACTCCGCGTTTCTACTTCAATTTTTAATCCCGGTTTTTTTGTTTGTACATAATCATACGCCTTTTCAATAGCCTGTTCAATTCCCCCGCAATAATCAATGTGATTATCTTTCAACATAATCATATCGTATAACCCAAAGCGATGGTTAACGCCACCCCCTATCCGTACCGCCTCTTTTTCTAACACCCTGAAATTAGGTGTGGTTTTGCGTGTATCCAACAGCCTGGTGCGATAGCCCTGCAGCTTGCTGACATATGAATTGGTTAGCGTGGCGATACCACTCATGCGTTGCATACAGTTTAACACCAATCTTTCACACTGTAAGATGGTATGCACATCCGCCTCCACTTCAAAAGCATTTTCCCCATACTTCATTTGATCCCCATCCTTTTTATTACTTCTAAAAATGATATCCGGTTGCATGTTCCTGAAGATTCTTTCGGCAACAGCTACACCTGCCAGCATCCCATCTTCCTTAATTTTTAACACAGCCTTGCCTTTTGCACCCGGTAAAATAGCGGCTAAGGTTGAATGATCTCCATCTCCAATATCCTCTGCCAGGGCATTTGTAATCAGTAAGTCAAGTTGTTGTTCGTAGTTGATCATCAGCAAATTTATAAAAATAAAAAACCTGTAAGAGTTTTCTCTTACAGGTTCAGGAATATATATCTATAAATTGTATTTACCGGTTTTCAAAACGCAGTTCCTGTAGTACTTGCTTATCGCCTTTTTGCTTCATGAAAATGGTGGTACGGTAGGATCCGTTTTTGGTTTGCAAGGTACCAATACAATATTGCGAACCGGCATTTTCTCCCTTGTGAATTACCTCAAAACTTTTAACCGGGTTGGAAACAAAAAAGTCTTTTAAAATCAACTCTGCCTGGCTTTTGCTGTAGCTGTTACTTTTATCCGGCATGCTGATTTCAACACTGTTATCAAAATATTTCGCAACCACGCCTGCGTTTCCGGATTTCATTGCTGCAATCACATCGTCAATTCCGGCATTTATAATAAAGGAAGATAAAAAAGCGAATAGTATAGAAAGTGTAAAAAAATGTTTCATAATTAGTACTTTAACTGACAGGAATTTGCTAAAAACGTGCCAAGTTGAATGGTTGTTGGTAAGTATTAAAGTGAAAAGATAATTAGCTTTTTTTGAAACCCCACAAAAAAGTTAGCTTTGAAGCATGAATACAAAAAAAACTATCCTCGTAATAATGGACGGCTGGGGCCTGGGAAAGGTTAAAAGCAGCGATGCCATTCAACATGCAAAAACCCCCTTTGTAAGTTCTTTGTACAGTACCTATCCGAACGCTACGCTGGTTACCTGCGGGGAAGATGTGGGACTGCCGGATGGTCAAATGGGGAACAGCGAAGTGGGCCACTTAAACCTGGGAGCAGGCAGGGTAGTATACCAGGAATTACAGCGTATCAATGTGGGGATCCGTAATGGTGAATTTCAAAAAAATGAAATTTTATTAAACGCCATCCGGTTTGCAAAAGAAAATCATAGGCCATTACATTTAATTGGCCTCGTTAGCGACGGAGGCGTTCACTCTCACATCAATCACGTAAAAGCCATTGCCTCCATTTGCAAAGCAGAGGGTTTGGAAAAGGTATTGGTTCATGCATTTACCGATGGCAGGGATACTGATCCAAAAAGCGGTCTTGGATTTTTAACCGAATTACAGAACCACCTGGAACAAACAACCGGTGCTATAGCCTCTGTTACGGGAAGATACTACGCGATGGACAGAGATAAACGCTGGGAAAGGGTAAAGCTGGCTTACGATGCAATGGTGAATGGAATGGGAGTTAAGACGGATGATATTTTGGGAGAAGTTAAAAGATCGTACGAAGCCGACATAACAGATGAGTTTATAAAACCGATTATAAACAGCAACGTAGCCAACAGCAAAATTGAAAATGGCGATGTGGTGATTAGCTTTAATTTCAGAACGGACCGATGCCGCGAAATCACCGAAGTACTTACGCAGAAGGATTTTCCTGAATTTGGTATGCAGAAGCTGAATCTCCATTATACAACCATGACTCAATACGATCAGACTTTTAAAAATGTGCAGGTAGTATTTGAAAATGATGACCTGAAAAATACATTGGGTGAAATATTGCAGCAAAATGGCAATACACAAATACGGATTGCTGAAACGGAAAAATATCCGCACGTATCTTTCTTTTTCAGCGGCGGCCGCGAAATACCTTTTGAGGGAGAAAAAAGAATCATGATTCCTTCGCCGAAAGTGGCCACCTATGATCTTAAACCCGAAATGAGTGCGTATGAATTAACGGATGCCATTGTTCCGGAAATAAATAATAAAACCGCTGATTTTATTTGTTTAAACTTTGCAAATGCCGATATGGTAGGGCATACCGGTGTATGGGATGCAGTAATCAAAGCGGTGGAAACAGTGGATGCCTGCGTGGAAAGAGTAGTAACGGCAGCACTGGAAAACGATTATGCTGTTTTTCTGTTGGCCGACCATGGCAATGCTGATTACGAAATAAATGAAGATGGCTCGCCCAATACGGCGCATACGTTAAACCTGGTTCCTTTTTTTGTTATTGACAAAGTATGGAAAGGCACAGTTAAAAGCGGTAAATTGGGTGATGTAGCACCCACTATTTTAACGATGATGCAATTACCAATCCCTGTAGAAATGACAGGCAATATTCTGATCTGATTTTATCCAATTAAATAAAACGCCTACAAATGAAGAAAATCCTGAAGCCAATAGGCTTCCTGCTGTTAGCAGCATTTATCATTATCCAGTTTTTCAGACCTGAAAAAAATAATGGCGCACAGCCCGGCGCTTTTTTCAATGATATCAGTAAGGTCCACCATACACCGGAAAATATTGCCCAAATTTTACAAACCAGTTGCTACGATTGCCATAGTAATAAAACTGCATATCCCTGGTATGCAAATGTGCAACCGGTAGCATGGTGGCTAAATGATCATGTGGTGGAAGGGAAAAAAGAGATCAATTTTTCTGAATTCGCTACTTATAGGATTGGCAGGCAATTTAAAAAAATGGAAGAAATAATTGAGCAGGTAGATGAAGATGAAATGCCGCTTTCTTCCTACACACTTATTCACAGAAATGCAAGCCTGAGCAAAGACCAAAAACTAAGTTTAAATAATTGGGCCACTGCCATCAGGGATTCTATAAAAGCCAATTACCCTGCAGATAGTTTGATACGAAAAAAACCTCCGGTGGCCGCTAAACCATAGTGGTCATTCCAGGCCTGGTCCAATTGTAACTAAACTTAACTATGCTGAGTATCGGAAGAGAAGATAAGAGGTTGTTTAAATTGAGTTGAAGTACTTAAATTCGTAGGCAGCGGATTCCATGAAAAACTGAAGTAGAATGGAGCGTCGCCAATGTCGATGCCATGAAAAATAAAGCTGGCTTACAAAGAAATCATTTTTCAAACAGTTTTTAAGCATCCAACGATAGTTTATTCCGTAAAATGAGCATTTCGTCAACCAATATTAAAGCTACTTTTTTGCTGCTGATTGTGGCAATACCGTTGTTTTTATCCATTGTTTTTTTGCTTACACAACTTACTATCCAGTTTCAAATGGAATATGAACTGGAGACTGCTGCTACACAAAAATTCACTTTAGGTGCTGATCAGGTACATTGGATAAAAAAGAATAAGGAGATTCTTATAAACGGTAAGTTTTTCGATTTAAAATCATTCACTGTTAATATAGATAGTATTATTGTCGAGGGTATTTTTGATGAGGATGAAGATGCCTTAAACGAAAAATACAGCGACCTGATTGATCATAAAAAACAAACGCATCCTTTTTGTAATTCACTCGCCTTCCTGTTTATTTTTAACGCTACGCTACCACCATCCTCGCCTTCACTCGAACTTAATTTATTATCGAAGTGCAGCAAAAAATGGCATCAGCCTTCCTACAATATTATATCACAATTTTTGCGTGTTAACACTCCTCCGCCCATTGGTTAGACCTGGAATTGTACACCTTTATTTCATGCCGTTTTAAAACAGTGTGAGATAAAAGCTATTGCCTGAAATAACCAAGTACAACTAAAACTAACCAAATGAAACTAATATTTATTTTGTTGGTATTGTTGACCGTATTTGAAAACTGTTACTCCCAAAATAAAAACAACAAGGTTTCAGATTCGGCAATAATGCAGATAGTGGTGGAAGAAGAAGTAATAATTTCTGCAAATAAATGGGAACAGAAGCTTAATGAAGTTCCCAATAAAATTTTAAAGATCAATAAACTGGATATTATCCGGCACAACCCGCAAACTGCAGCAGACCTGCTTGCGCAAACAGGTGGGGTATTCGTTCAAAAAAGTCAGCTAGGGGGAGGCAGCCCGATGATCAGGGGATTTGCCACCAACCGCATACTACTGGTAGCTGACGGTGTACGAATGAATAATGCCATTTACCGAAGTGGCAATTTGCAGAATATTATCAGCATCGACCCGTTGAGTATACAAACTGCTGAAGTGATTTTTGGCCCGGGTTCGCTGATATATGGGTCTGATGCAATTGGTGGTGTGATGGATTTTCATACACTGGAACCGAGGTTTGCCGACAGTAACAGAATGCTGGTAAAGGGAAGTGCTGTTTCCCGTTATTCCACTGCAAACCATGAAAAAACAGTCCATGCAGATATTAACCTGGGATTTAATAAATGGGCATTCCTTTCCTCCGCTACCTATAGCAGGTTTAATGATTTAAGAATGGGCAAAAATGGTGGCCCGGATAGTTATCTTCGGCCGGAATATGTAGAAAGAATTAATGGAACAGATAGTGTTATAAAAAACACTAACCCGATGGTACAACGTTTTAGCGGGTATCGTCAATTTAATTTTTTACAAAAAGTTCGTTTTAAACCGACCAAAAATTTAGTATTCCAATATGCCTTTACCTATGCAGGTACCGGCACAGCTCCCCGGTACGACCGGCTAATACAATACCGTAATGGAAGACTAAGATTTGCTGAATGGAACTATGGCCCAATGCTTTGGCGCATGCACAACCTGCAGGCATTTCACAGCAAAAAAAACCGGCTTTATGATGATGCCCGGTTTACCATGGCGTATCAGAATTATGAAGAAAGCCGCATAGACCGGGCCCGTGCAAATAATAATCGGAACAACCAGGCAGAGCATGTAGATGCCATCAGCATCAACTGGGATGCAACAAAGGATATCCGTAAAGGCAAAGTATTCTACGGAATAGAGCATGTATATAATAAAATAGGATCGACCGGTAATACCTCAAACATCCTTACCAGGGTTGTAAAACCAGCGGTGTCCCGTTACCCCGATGGCAGCACCTGGAATACTTCAGGTTTATATGGAAGTTATAAAATCAATTTAAATCCGAACATAACGCTTACAACAGGATTAAGATATAATTATAATATATTGAAGGCAAGCTTCGATTCAACATTTATTAAATTCCCTTATAAAAAAGCTGAACTAAAAGAAGGATCATTTACCGGCAATGCAGGTTTGGTATTCAGGCCGCGGGAAAGCTGGCAGTTTAATACTAATATCTCTACCGGTTACCGCATGCCCAATATAGATGATATTGGCAAATTGTTTGAAAGCGTTCCGGGTATCGTATCAGTTCCTAATCCGGATCTTACATCAGAATACGCCTGGAATTTTGAATTGGGGATTGTTAAAAATCTTGTCAATAAAATGCGTATCGAAGTAAACGGATTTTATACATTACTAACCAATGCGATTGTACGCCGTCCATTCACTTTCAATGGAGCAGATAGCATGAATTTCAATGGCATATACAGTGGTGTAGAGGCTTTGCAAAACCTGGCAAAAGCTACTGTATATGGTTTGCAGGTTAGCGCCTCCTATTCATTAACGGATGTACTTTCCGTACAAAGTAATGCCAACTGGATCAGTGGTAAAGAAACAGATGACGTAAAAAATGAGCAGGTACCGCTGCGGCATGCCCCACCGTTTTATGGAAGTTCCGGCATCAAATACCAGTTAAAAAAACTATTTATAGAAGCTACTGCCTTTTATAACAGTCAAATCGAAAATAAAAACCTGGCGCCCTCAGAGCGGGCAAAAACCGATATTTACGCACGGGATGCCAATGGAAAACCCTGGTCGCCCGGGTGGTATACAATCAACCTTAAAGCTTCTTATACTTTAACAAAAAACTTCCTTTTAACCGCAGGATGGGAAAACATAACCGATATGCGCTACAGGCCATATTCATCGGGTATTGTTGCATCCGGAAGTAATTTAATTATTTCAGCAAGGGTGAATTGGTGAGTTCAATAAAATACCGGTAACAAATAGGTCAATTAATAAGAAATTGCTGTCTTTTTATTGGAAAAGCAGCAATTTAATTCCTTTAATTGTCTATATTTATAGTGTAATCAAAGCACAAATATGACAGAAGAGCTTATGCTGGCCGGATGTCTGACAAATAATGCAGCTTCGCAGGAGGCATTATATAGCCGTTTTAGTCCCCGTATGCTAGGGGTTTGCTATCGTTTTGCAAAAAACAGGGAGGATGCGGAAGATATGTTGCAGGAAGGCTTTATAAAGGTATTCTCGCAAATACATCAATATCGGGGAGAGGGTGCATTAGAGGGTTGGATTAGAAGAATTGTTGTACACACCTGCATTAATGTGCTTAAAAAGAATAAAAAGTTCTCTGATAGTGTTGATATTACATTTGCCAGTGGAATTGGAATAAGAGAAGAAAGTATCCCATCTATCATGCAGGCTAAAGAGGTAGTGGAATGTATCAGGTTATTACCAATCGGGTACAGAACAGTACTCAATCTGTATGCCATTGAAGGGTACTCGCATAAGGAGATAGGAAGTATGCTGGATATTGAAGAAAGTACTAGCCGGTCACAATACACTAGGGCAAAAGCCATGCTTGAAGATGTATTGGTTAAAAAGAAAATAATTTTGAAGCCGCGTGTTAAAACACCTTTTTTTGGTATTGCATCGGCTACAAAATAAGATTGAACCAAGCTAACAATGGAACAAAAAGAAACCTTGTGAAAGATGGACAGAAATTTTCATACTGACGATTTTGAACGATTGCTGAGAGAAAAGTCAGACGAATTCCGGATGTATCCTTCCAAAAGGATATGGAATAGCATTTATAATAATATTCATCCCGGGCGGAAATGGCCATCAGTTGCCATGAGTATCACACTCATTATTGCTTTACTGTCAATTGGATACCTCAATACCAGGAATGCCAGTTTGTATTCCGAAGCAGGAACCTTTAAATCCCCGCAGAAATCAACTACACAAACAGCCGATACGAAATTTGTATCCCAAATTATTGTTGACGATCATTCCAATACCACATACGCTACAAATTCTGATGAGAAAAATGAGACAGTAATAATTTCTGATAAGAATTTAAATAGTTCAAAAAATCCGGAGACATTAAGATCTATCCAAAGGGAAGTTGTGCCTTCTGCAAAACAACAAGTTGTTCAGGTGACTTCTGATAATTTAAGGAAGGATAAGACTTTTCAGGTTCCGAAATTTGTTATTCAACAAACAAATAACAAATTAAACATTTCTGTAACACCGGGAAAAAACACACCCTTTGTAGCTGGAGCAAATGATATTGTGGCTGAAATTTTCAGTGACGATATTAAAAAAACTATTCCAACATCTACGGATGATCGCTACGGGGTTTTAATCAATGCCCGGGAAAATTCAGTTGAGAATAGCATCGTAGAAAAAGTCTTGATCAGTGATCTTGCAATCGGGGAAAATATGGTAACCGTAAAAGCCTCCCATGTAAATACCATTTTTGATAATATCAATCCAGCTTTAACTAACAAAAATTTTAATACCACTGAGGATAAAGAATGGATAGAAAACTACGCCTTATATAACCGGCCAGTTTCTAAAAAATGGGCTAATAAGCTTTCATGGCAGATGTATGCAACCCCTTCCATTGTTTACAGGTTACTTTATAGTGACCCCAATTTTCAAAATACCTACAATGCAGCTCCGTTAGCGGTTTCGGCATCTACCCAAAACATAAACGATGCTGTTGTTCATAAACCGTCATTAGGTTTCGAAATGGGTACTGGCATACAATATTCAATTTTAAGAGGATTGAAATTGAAAGCAGGTATACAATTAAATTACACCCGCTACAATTCAATAGCTTTTGAAAATTCACATCCGGTGGCAACCAGGCTAACCATGCATGATTTTACAATGAATACTTCTTATGAAGTTTACCGTACTACTCCATACTCCAACAAAAGTGGGTTAGAAGCTGTTAAATTACACAATCAAACTTTCCAGGTATCCTTGCCGGTTGGAGTAGATATGAAGTTAGCAGGCAGTGAGCGTTTTCAATGGAACCTTGGTGTAACTATTCAACCTACCTATGTTGCAGGCGGAAAGTCTTATTTGATATCTTCTGACAGGCGCAATTACGTTCGTGAAACCTCTATGCTGAATAAATGGAATTTGAACGCAGGATTTGAAACCTTTATTTCCTACAAGGTAAATGGACTTACCTGGCAGATAGGCCCTCAATTCCGTACCCAGCTATTTACAACAAACAGCCGGAAATTTGCCGTAGAGGAAAGACTGGTTAATTTTGGATTAAAGTTGGGAGTCTCCAAAACAATCAAATAGTATCTGCTTATAAGAATTACCACTGGCAATTCTTTAGATAAGCCGCTGCTTCGTGCCCTGCAGTGGTTTTTTGTTTCCAACATCATTCTGTGTATTTTTGAAAAATGAAGAAATATCATTTCATTTCAATTACGATTTTCATACTACAGGGCTGCTCGCAAAATAATCAACCATCCAACCCTGTTAGCGATAACATTGAAAAAAAAGCAGATTCATTTTTCCCCGTAACATCATTCATAAAAGGACAAATATTTACGCTGGATTCATTACCTGTCACCCCCCTTGCACTAACAACCATTAAGGGAAAAACTGATTCAGCCTGGATCCCAAAAGAAAAAATAAAGCCACTCCTGCACCCCTTCTTAACGCCTGTAATTAATGAAACCAATCTTACCCAATATTTTAAGGAAACACGGTTTAACGATCAAACTTTAAATGCGGTAACTTTCACTTACGATCCAGTAAATACCGTTCCAGATTCAATAGCATTGCGGCATTGGGATGTGTATGTTGATCCTGAAACAGGTAATGTGATGAAAGTATATATTGTAAAACAAATAAAAGATAATAACCAATCCTATACTCAACAACTTACCTGGCAAACCAATAAGCAGGCTAAAATTGTTACTATACTGATTAAGCCCGATGGTAGTATGGATTTAGTAAAGGAAGTGGTTTATACCTGGGATTTTTCCAATAAACGCTAAACAGGAATCACATCCCATATTAGTCAGCCATTTATTTTTATGATACTACTAAACCGTGTGACCTAATTTTGATTATTCAATACCACGAAAATTAGTTACTAAAATAATGACACAACAGGAATTTTCGGCTATTGCAAATACGATCCCTTTGCAACCTGGCATCTATAAATACTATAATGGGGCTAATGAATTATTATATGTTGGCAAAGCAAAAAATTTACGCAAGCGGGTCAGCTCTTATTTTTCGAAAACCTATGTAAATTATAAAACCCATGAACTTGTTCAGCGAATTCAAAAGATAGAATTCACCATTGTAAATAATGAACAGGATGCCTTTTTATTGGAGAATTCATTAATAAAGAATTTTCAGCCCTTATTTAATATCAACCTGAAGGATGATAAAACTTATCCATACATAGTTGTTAAGTACGAACCATTTCCACGGGTATTTTTTACCAGGAAAAAAATAAGTGACGGATCTCAATACCTGGGACCATATACATCCGTGGGCAAGGTGAGAGAGTTGTTAAATTTTATCAAACAAAATATTCAGTTGCGAAGTTGTAAGCTTAATCTTTCACCTGCTAATATTGAAAAAAAGAAGTTTAAAGTATGCCTGGAATATCACCTCGGTAACTGCAAAGGTCCCTGTGAAGGTTTACAATCATTAGAGGATTATAACGATGGTATCGATCGGCTAAAACATTTGCTGAAAGGAAACCTGTCACCTGTTATTCAACATTACAAATTGGAAATGCAGGAGAAGGTTCAACAGATGGAGTTTGAAAAAGCGGAAATAATTAAGAAGAAACTGGACCATTTGCAAATTTACAAGGCAAAATCTACCATTGTAAATGAACGTACCGGCACCGTTGACGTATTTAGCATATTAGAAGAAGGAGATACAGCCTATGTAAATTATTTAGCAGTAAATAACGGAAGTATTGTAATTACGAAAACAATTACACTAAAGAAGAAATTAGATGAACCAGCGGCAGAAGTATTAAGCTTTGCGATAGCTCAATTAAGGGAAACGTTTAACAGTGAGTCTAATGAAATTATCATTCCGTTTACCATTGATTACCCGCAGCAGGAGATGACGATGACGATTCCGCAGGCTGGTGACAAGAAAAAATTGTTAGAACTATCAGAAAAAAATGTCAACTATTTTAAAGAGGAACTGAAGAGAAATAAAATGCTATTGCTGGAGGACAAAACATCCGGTGAAATCAATAATGTATTGATACAACTACAAAAAGATCTTCAACTTAGGGATGTACCTTTTTATATTGAATGTTTCGATAATTCAAATTTCCAGGGAAGTTACCCGGTATCTGCAATGGTATGTTTTAAAAATGGCCAACCGAGTAAAACCGATTACAGGAAATTCAACGTAAAAACGGTGAAGGGCATTAATGATTTTGCCACTATGTCGGAAGTGGTACTCCGCCGTTACAAAAGGCTTTCAGAAGAACAACAACCGTTTCCGCAATTGGTTATAATTGACGGAGGCAAGGGGCAATTAAGTGCGGCAATGCAAAGTATAAAAGAGTTGAACCTGGAAGGGAAATTCACCCTGGTGGGCCTGGCAAAAAATGAAGAAGAGTTGTTTTTTGCGGGTGATAAGGAATCAATTAAATTACCATGGGATAGTGAAAGCCTGAAATTAATAAGAAGGATAAGGGATGAAGTACATCGCTTTGGCATCGGTTTTCATCGTAATCAACGAAGTAAAGGAACGCTTAAAAACGAATTGGAACAAATTGAAGGAATTGGTAAAGCAACGATTGATACGCTTCTACGAAAATTCAAATCAGTAAAGAACATAAAGGAAAAAAACATGGATGAACTGTCGGAAGTAATTGGCAAATCAAAAGCTACCTTACTAAAGGAATATTTTAATTCTACCGGTATTTCATCAAATTAATTTTCAAAAAAAAAGGGCCAGGATAAAAATCCAGCCC
>JANPIJ010000247.1:0-26082 GCA_031424955.1 Ferruginibacter sp.
TAGACTTGCAGTAACAAGATCACTAATCTTGTTAAAGGCATTAGAATTTGGGTTTAGCATACAAATTTCTAATGCCTTTTTTATTTTTAGCCTAACAAAGTTTTCCACTTATCCACATCTTGAAAACTTACCGAACTATTGTAAAATGGTAAATCCAAGTAATGCTGCGATAAAATATTGTTTGAAATTCTTCATAATTTTAAGTTTAATAGCAATAAGGAATAGTTGATAGCAGATTTGCTTCTTCTTTTTTTAAATCCTATCAATAACCAGGGTTCTGCGTGAGCAAAGGGTTTTGAATAATTTCAACCGCGGCAATCGGGAACAACATTTTATTCTGATCAAATCTTATACGCTTTTGTTTTGTTACCAATGCATCCTGCATAAAAGCAAACCCATAGCGTAGCATATCGAACCAGCGTTTATTTTCCATTGCCAGTTCTTTTCTACGCTCAGACCTTACAATCGTACGAAATGAAGTTTGTGTTTGAACAGCCGCAATATCGCTGGCAGCAACAACATTTAATGGTAAACCAAAGCCCCTGCGCCGCAGTTGATTGATATAATCAATGGCCTGAACATCCGGGGCACCCAGCTCATTAGTAGCTTCTGCATAAATCAGGTACATTTCGGCCATGCGATATACAGGATAATTACCGTTACCCGTAGAGCCTCTGCCGACTTCGTAAAACTTTTTAGTCAAATAAATCATAGCACCGTTTCCAGCCCTGCCTATCGCAAAGTTGTCTGTTAGCCTGATATCTCCTGTTTCATATTCCTGGATGAGGCCACCGGTAAAACCAGGCTCATTACCTATCAGGCTTACATTATCTGTAGGGCGATAACGGGCTAAAGCGGGATTGCCACCTACTATATCGGTTGTTGGTCCCATTAAACCAGAGAAGCCTTGTCCTTGTGGAGCCGTACCAGTTGGGCCAAAACCAGTAGAGCTAAACTGAATTTCAAACAGCGACTCCTGTGTATTTTCATTTCCTCCGTTCAACGGGAAAAAGTTGTCTTTATAGGCGGTATTGAGTCTGAAGCCATTCGTATTTTGAATTACCCGTAATGCTGTAGCCTTTGCCTCGGTATACTTTTTTTGTGTAAGATAAACATCTGCCAACATACCTAATGCAGCCCATTTTGTTACACGACCCCGCTCATTACCATTGCCTGAATTGGTGTAGGATCCGGGAAGATTAACCGCCGCATCTGTAAGATCTTTTTCAATCTGCGCATATATATCTGCCACTTTCGCCCTGGGAATGTTAATTTCAGTAGCACTTTTGATTTCTGCAGTTCTCAAGGGTACATCTCCAAACAGCCGAACCAAATTAAAATAGGCAAAAGCACGCAAAAACTGGGCTTCACCTATAAACTGGCTTTTAAAGGAAGTGCCGGTTCCATTGGTCAGAAACGCTGTTGGAAAGTTAATAGCGGGAACACGATCTATTACTAAGTTAGAGCGATAAATAAGGCGATAAAAATCATCCCATATAGAAAAAGTCATACCGTTGTTTGCCGGCAACTCAAAATAATCGACTGCACTATAGCCAGCACTTACTGCCTGTGGATCATCCAATACATCATCGCTGGCATAATCAACAGCTATTAACTGATTACCCCCACGGTATAGATTGCCATTTGTAAGCTGGGCATATATTCCGTTTACTGCGGTTACCGCACCATTGAAGGTAGTGAAATTAGCATCCACAGTTTGAGTTCCTATCGGCTCAGGATTCAGCACTTTTTTACATCCTGATGCCGTGAATAGTATAAATGCAGCACAGGAAATGACCGTTTTATAATTAAGTATATTTTTCATTAGTGTGATTTTTATGAAAGTTAGAAACTAATGTTGGCCCCTACATTAAAAGATCTGGCCTGCGGATAAGCACCAATATCAATACCGTTTGTGGCAACGTTGGAGCCGAAGCTATTCGCTTCCGGATCCCATCCCTGGTATTTTGTAAACACAAAAGCATTATTAGCCTGCACAAACAAATGCAATTTGCTCATCTTTAAAAAGGAAAGCTGCTTTGCCGAAAAATCGTACCCTAATGTAAGTGTGCGAATCCGAAGGAACGAACCATCCTGCAGGTACAGATCGGATGGTGTAATAGGATTATTGTTTCGTGGAATAGGAATAGAAGTTTGTACCCCGGGATTGCTTGGCTGGTAGCGGTTGTCATATATGCTGCGCCAAACATTTCCCTCAAAAGTACTGGCATTGAGGAAAGGTTGGTTCCATACATAATTGCCATGTTGAAAAGGCGCAAAAACGGTAAATGACCAGTTTTTATAAGATATGTTACTGGTAATTCCGCCAAAATAATCCGGGAATGGTGAACCATAAAACTCTCTATCGTCATCATCTATTTTACCGTCTTTATTTTTATCAACAATCTTCAAATCGCCCGGGGCAAAATAGGGTTGCGCTCCAATTGAGTTATAAACCGGTGCGGCTAAAGCATCTGCCCAGTTCAAATATTGTCCATCATTACGTAGAATATAAAAAGCACCAATTGGCTGGCCTGGCTCGGTGCGGTTTATAAAAGTATTAGTACGCCATACAGATTGTCCATTGATGAACGGGTTAGAACCAAGACTGATTACTTCATTTTTATTGGTAGAAATATTAAAGTCGAGGCTCCATTTAAAATCTTTCGCATCAATAAGCTGCGCATTTACGCCCAGCTCAACCCCTGTATTGCGAACGCTGCCTATATTCGTAACAAAAGTATTGCCTACTCCAGAAATAACTGATATGGGAGAGCCTGCCAATAAACCCACTGTAGTTTTTTTGTAGTAGTCGGCTGTAATATTTAAACGGCCTTTCAGCAAGCCAACATCAATACCTACATCAAACTGGTTATTTCTTTCCCATCGTATATCCGCGTTCTCGAACCTGGTAGGCACTACACCCGAAGCATAGGCGTTACCAAAAACCGCTGTAGTACCACCCATAAGAGCAGAATATAAAAAATTTCCAATTTCCTGGCTGCCCACGGAACCATAGCTTACCCTTAATTTCAGATCGCTGATAGTTCGGTTATCTTTAAGAAAGTTTTCCTCTGACAATCTCCATCCAATGGAACCTGACGGAAACATACCATACTTGTTATTACCACCAAAGCGACTTGACCCATCTCTTCTTACGGTGGCAGTTAACAAATATTTTCCTTTATACGAGTAATTGGTTCTTAAAAACTGAGATACCAATCCTTGGTCTGTTATACCTCCGCTTACAAGAGATGGTGTCGGTTGATTGCCTAACTGGTTTAGCACATTGCTAACAGAACCGTTCGCTGATGCAAATAATGATTTTTGGCGAATGTTTTGAGCCGAAAAACCAAGTACCGCATTGATGGTGTGTTCCCCAAATTTTTGATCAAAGTTGAGTGTTTGTTCTGCAATCCAATTATATGTTTTAGGGCTTTGTTCGCTAACCCTCACCGGAGAATTAGCGTTTATACCACGAAACCAAACAGGATCTACCTGTCGTAGTTCCGTAAATAAATAATCAATGCCTATAGAACTTTTAAACTTAAAATGTTTATTAAAAGTGTATTCACCATATATGTTACTAATAATGCGGTACCTGTCTGCACGGCGAATGCGCTCCATTTGGTTGGCCACCGGATTGCCGCCCCCATCTGTATATAAACCGCTCCCGATGAGCGCATTGGGGCTGCCTGCATAATTGCCGTTTGCATCTCTGACGGGTAACAGAGGAGACAATGTAGTTAAACCATTAAGAAGCCCCTGGAAAAATTCATCATTTTGAGAACCGTTTTCCCATTGATAATTGAGCGTGGTACGGGTGCCGATTTTTAATCTTTCAGTAGCTTTTATATCAAGGTTAACACGGGTGCCTACACGTTTAAAATATGTATTGATCAAAATACCTTGCTGGTCTAAATAATCTCCGGAAACATTGTAGGTAATTCGGTCAGAACCACCACTGATGGATAAATTATAATTTGAAATGGGAGCATTTCTGAATACTTCATCCTGCCAATCTGTGCCCTTACCCCGGTTAAAAGGATTAACCGTAAATACATCAAAAACCTCATTGCCGCGGGTGCCTGCATTTCTGCGGTGTTCAAATGTATAAGCCACTCTTTCCTGCGCATTTGTTACAGGAATTTTTTTACGAAGCGATTGCATACCATAGTTGGCATTAAAAGAAATTACCGGCTTACCAATGCGGCCGGATTTAGTAGTAATAAGTACCACACCATTTGCCGCTCTTGCTCCATATATTGCAGTAGCAGATGCGTCTTTTAAAACTTCAATAGATTCAATATCATTCGGGCTTATGGTATTAAGTGGACTCGCTGCGTTGGAAGCTGCACCACCTGTTGAACCTTCATTACCAATACTTAAACTGTTGGCCCCTTCGCTGTAAAATAACGGCACGCCATCCACTACATACAGCGGCTGATTAGCCCCGCCACCTGCTGTGGAATTCGTACCCCTGATCCTAACCTGAACTGCACCACCGGGTGCACCGCTGGATTGTGTAACCTGAACGCCTGCTGCACGTCCCTGCAACGCCTGGTCTGAACTAACGATAGGTACTAATTTGAAAGCGGATTCAGAAACCTTCGAAATAGCTCCAGTAACGTCTCTTCTACGCTGTGTACCATAACCCACAACCACTACCTCTGTAGAAGACTTTATGTCCGACTCTAATAGTATAGAAAGCATAGCACCTTTTCCGGCAATTACCTCCTTTGAGGCATAACCCACGGAGGAAATTATTAAAACAGCATTTTCAGAGGCCACATTAATCGAAAAATTGCCATTTTCATCCGTCGACGTTCCGTTGGATGTTCCTTTTTCAATAATACTCACGCCCATTAATGGCAAATTGCTTGAAGCTGATAATACCCGTCCTTTAATAATAACGGCTACCGGAGATTGTATTGATAGCAGTGGCATGTCATACCCATCGGAAATTAAGCTTTGCGCCTTTTCATTTTTTAAATTGAAAAGTAATATTTGATTATCCAAAGGCTGGTAATCAATCAGCAAAGGCTTGAACAAGCGTTTTAGTAACTCGGAAAGCCGTTCTGAATTTGCTGAAAAACTTACTTCCTGGTTGAGGTTGATTAAACTACGGCTGTAAGAAAATTTAACCTTTGCAGCTTTCTCAATTTTATTTAAGGCCGCTCTTAAAGTAATGCTATTTTCCTGCAAGGAAATTTCCTTGTTTAAGTATTCCTGCCCTTTTGTATCGTTAGCATACAGGAAAGAGCCTGACATAAATAGTAAAACAAGTTTTATAAAAGCAATTCGCATAATTACAAGCATTCGGTGCTTACTGAATGAAGAAATTTTCATACATTTGATTTAGACTGATGAGATAATAGCGTATCATCCACGCTGTATTTAACGGCGTGGTAATTCAGTTGATATCAGGGGTGGTGGTACACTCCTGATTTTTTTCTAACCGGAGTAAAGTTGGGGTTTCATATAGCAATCGAGTTTTGGTTTACAATTTAATTACATCCTGTTCCAATGATGTTTAATATATTCTGATCGTTGAGATGGCATTTAACATCAAGTAATTTTTCAATAAAACTTAAAATTTCTGGCAATTTTTGATTTTCAAAATCAACTTTAAGCTTGCATTTTGATATAGTTGGCTTTTCAAATACAACAGTTATTTTAAAGGCTTTTTCTAATTCAGCGGCAATTTGCGCCATGTCAGCATCTTCAAAATTTAAGGTAACAGGCTTCCAGAAATTTGCTTTAAGTTCGGTAGGTGAAATAGCTGCATACGTTAATTCCTTTGAATTCATTAGAAAACTTGCCTGCTCATTGGGCTTTAATAAAACTGTTTTTATAGCTTCTTTTGCATCGTTTACACTAACCTTTACGCTACCTGAAACTACTGATACTTTAAACTTTTTGCTATTAGGTATTGCCATTACATTAAAAGAAGTACCCAATACGGTCGTGGTCATTAAACCACTATGTATTACAAATGGATGATTCACATCTCTGGCTACATCAAAAAAAGCCTCTCCGCTAAAATCAATTTCCCTATTTAAAGCTTCTGGCAATTTTGAATACTTTAAAACAGATCTGGGATTTAACCAAACTGATGAACCATCAGGTAAAGTAACCTTAATAATCGAGGCAGTACTATTTTCAAAAACCTTTGTCTCCGCTAGTTGATTTGAAGCAATTTGCTTAGTTGATTGTACGGATTCCTTACTAAACAAAAGGCTATAACCTGCAATGGCAATCACAAGTACGGATGCTGCTACTGAAAGTGAATACTTTATAATTTTTGCCGACTTTTTCTCATGCATGCTGCTGTCAACTTCAGCAATACCTAATTCGCTTTTGATTTTATCAAAAATAATTTCTTTATCAAAAATGGGTACTTTTTGCTGATTGCTATCAAAATGTCTGTCTAACTGCAGGTACCAATCTTCTACCAATGCTTTCTCATCGGGCGTACAATTTCCTTGTAAATATCTTTCCAGTATATCGTGTGTAATTCGCTTCTTGTACATTTTCCAGTAATATTTATATCAAAAAAAAGCAGCCACATTTTAATGACTGCTTACAAAGCTATAATCCCTTATACGGATGAAAAATTATTTTAAAAGAAATAAAAGCAGCAGCATAAGACTGTTGAGTTTGGTACGCAAAAAACGCAATGCCTTTCCTATATGAACCTCTACTGTTTTGGGAGATATGTTTTGAATTTGTGCGATCTCTTTCATAGAGTAGCCTTTTCGGCTTAGCACGAAAACCTGCTTACACTTTTCTGGCAATTCTGTTAAGGAATGCTCATATACGCTTATTAGCTGGTTGTAATCAATTGTTTCTCTGGTAGTATCTGCTTGGGGCAATAGCTCCTCTGAAAAAAACTCAATACTCAATGTTGATTTTGCCATTTTGCCAGAAAAATGAGTAATTATATTGTTCTTTACAGCGGCATAAAAAAAACCTTTTACACTCGATTTTATATTTAGTTGGGCTCTATTTTTCCAGAACTTTACAAAAGTAACCTGTATTATTTCATCTGTAATCATTTTATCATTTACCTTTCTAAAGGCCATCACGAATAAATCATCTGCATACCGCCGGTATATTTCAGCGAATGCATTATGATCATCATTCCTGATTTTATCCATCAGGTCAAAATCATTTAATAAAGTATATGATATTCGCAAGCTCAAAAAAATTTATATCGTTGTTGCTTATTTAATAAAAAATAATTTTTCAAAATAAAAATAGACAATTAAACTAAATAAATCTATAGTATTAAAAAATCTTTTCAACTTATGATACAGCAATCATTCAAAAATGCAATACACAGAACCTGGCAGCGGATTAAAAAATACCATTATTAATATGATTGATATAGCCAATTTTTAAAGCTTTTTGAAACTGCTTTTTACTAATTTTATCGCCAATTCCGGAAATTTGTTTAGCGATATAAAAATCAAAATGAACCCTGCGGGAAGAGGCAATTTGAAGTGATGGTACTTTTAACTTTACAATTTTAATGCCCGTAATGCATAGAACCGCTTCCCATAGTATGATTCAATTTCGATTTATCATGTTAGGTTATTACTTAACTACAAGTTTAACCTTCACTCTCCCCACGTTCCCAAACCCATCGTGCCACAAGGGCTCAATTTTATTGGGATTGTTTCCATCAAAAGCTGTGAAATAAATTGAATAAATTCCATCCCCTTCATCTATCAAACTTATGGGGGTTCTGGTGCTTTTAATCCATTCGGGCGCATTGGGCAAAATGATCAACTGCTCCTTTCCCCAATGAATTCCATCTTTTGACCATGCATAGGAAATTTCCTGTTTGCTATTGCCATCATAAAGATTTATATACAAATTAGGTGCAACCTGGGTAACATTGGAATTTTCTACAAACTCCGGATCCATTTGCACAGGATTAAGTGTAGATTGCCGTATTCATTTATCCGTAAGGCCACCTTCAGACTTTACCAGCCCGGCATAAAAAACATTCTTAACATTTGGATTTAATACAGCCTTGGCTTCTACATGCTCAGGTACACTATTGCCACCATAAAAAGCCCACCACTCATTTCCAACCTTGTAAGGATAAAAAGATACAATTTCACCCGGTCCTTCCCACCATTCGGGCTTGCGGTCTAAATTTAACCAATCACCTTCCTTGTAAGGGCCGCCAATTCCTTCCATTCCTTTCACTTGCGAATCATAACGGAATATCCTTCCAGACCTGTTAAATACATTGGACGAATTTTGCTTTCTTTTGTAACCAACATGAAAAACGCTCCAAACATTTCGTACAGAATCAAACACAGCATTTGGCTGCCAGGGAGACATCCGGTTGGTGGTGTCTTCCCAATTGCGATTGGTTTCAACAATCACGCTGTACTTTTGAAACTTAAGGCCATCTATACTTTTCCAAATAGCGATGCGAACTGCTGCAGTTTTTGGCTCATCAAATACTTCGGTTGTAAAAAGATAGTAAACACCGTTTACCTTTCTGCAGGTACCTGTTTCAAAACCAAATTTATTATCCTCCGTTCCCGGGTCACCGGCTTTAACAATGGGTTTAGCGTCAAGACTGACTACTACTAAGCTAACGGTAGAATAGTTTTTTAGCAACTGATTATTATTACAACTCGTAGATTGAAATATAACTCCGATAAAAAATAATACTGATAATAAGCGCATTTTCTTTGTTTTTAAGATATTCATATATCGACGAACTATTGTTTTATCTGATTAATCTGATGGTTGAAAATCGTCAGTTTAAAGAGTACTAACAAACAAGCTTTAAAAATTAGAAATTCACTTTCACAAATCCCATATTTTGCATATTACAAAAAAGCAATTCCTTAATTAAAGTGTGGTGGATTAACCTTGCATAACACTGCCAATATACACGTTGATCATTTTTTGCAATCTGGCAATTCAATTTCTCCATTTACTTTCCTGATAATTTTCAAAGGGTTTTCTTGTTTCAATTCATCCGGCAATAAATATGCTGGAAAATCCTGGTAGCAAACGGGCCTTGTAAAACGGTAGATAGCTTGCGTTCCTACAGAAGTTGTACGTACATCTGTAGTTGCTGGAAACGGCCCACCATGCACCATAGCATGGCACAGTTCTACCCCGGTTGGAAAACCATTTACCACAATCCTACCTGCCTTTGATTGTAATGCTTCTAATAATTCACCTGCTTTTTTCAAATCCGCTTCTGTGCCATGTATTGTTGCAGTTAGCTGGCCTTGCAAATGATTGCAGCACTCAATTAACTCGTTCATATCTTCGGCCACAATTGCTACAGTTGAAGGACCAAATACCTCTTCGGTTAATACAGGATTATTGATAACCATTTTTACCGTAGTTTGTAATAAATGTGGCTGCGGAATACTTGCATCAAAATTGGTTAATCCAATGGCACCCGAAGTGTTGCGTAATGAATTGATGCCTTCACAATATGATTTTGCAATGCCGCTGGTCAGTAGTGCTACTGTAGGTTTTTCTTGGATGGCATTTTTTAACAACTGAATAAATGCATCACTAGTCTCACTTTTTATCACCATAAAAATACCGGGATTGGTACAAAACTGGCCTGCCCCCATAACCACCGAAGCTGCAAATTTTTCTACCAATGTCGCTGCGTTTTCTTCCATAATTTCCGGTAAAAAAACCACCGGATTTACGCTGCCCATCTCAGCAAAAACGGGTATTGGTTGGGAGCGTTGCACTGCTGCATCATACAATGCTTTACCGCCCTTTAACGAACCAGTAAACCCCACTGCTTTTATTAATGGATGGGTTATAAGAGTGTTGCCTACCTGTTGACTTATTCCATGCAGCATTGAAAAAACACCTTCCGGCATATTGCATTGCTGTGCGGCAGTTATAATAGCCCCAGCTACCAGTTCGCTTGTAGCAGGGTGTGCAGGATGTGCCTTAAAAATCACCGGGCAGCCGGCTGCCAATGCACTGACCGTATCGCCGCCAGCTACAGAAAATGCCAATGGGAAATTACTTGCACCAAACACAGCTACCGGGCCAATGGCTATTTGCATTTGCCGGATATCTGCACGGGGAGAGGGTTTTCGATCGGGCATAGCTTCGTCAATAATTGCATTCACCCAACTGCCATTAGTTAGCGATGCTGCAAAAAGGCGAAGCTGCTCCGTTGTTCTTCCACGTTCACCAGTTATCCTAACAATGGGCAATCCAGTTTCTTTGCTTGCTGTATTTATCAACTCAATATCCAATGCTTCGATTGCTGCTGCGATACTTTCTAAAAATGCTGCCCTCTGCAATCCGCTTGTATTTTTATAGGAAACAAAAGCTATATCTGCTTTGCATACAGCGGTATTAATTTCTGCATTAGTGGCTTCAAAAAAATCAGTCTGTAATATTTTATTTTGCGTTACATCAAACGCATTAAAAGAAAAAGTACCTTTTGCAGACAGGGTGCTTCCTATCATATTTTTTCCATGTATCATTATCCTACTTTATTTATAAGTGTTCCAATATTTTCAATGGTAATTCTAATGGAATCTCCACTTTGTAAAGTAAAACTGTTGGGCGGTACAATGCCGGTGCCAGTCATTAAGAAACAACCAAAAGGGAACGAACATTCTCTAAATAAAAACCCAACCAATTCGGTATGCTGCCGTTTCATTTGGTTAATTGTAATACGATCATTGTACATTACCACAGCATTTCTCTCAATAACAATTTCAATACTTGCTTCCGGATGAATAGGTTTATCAGATACAAAAATACAAGGGCCCAATGCTGCACAACCATCGTACATTTTTGCTTGAGGCAGGTAAAGCGGATTTTCTCCTTCTATGCTTCGGCTGCTCATATCATTGCCAATAGTATAACCTGCAATATTACCTGTTGAAGTAATAAATAAGGTAAGCTCAGGTTCGGGCACATCCCAGGTAGAATCTTTCCTTATCCTTACCAAACCATGCTGCCCTACAGTACGAAGAGCAGTAGATTTAAAAAAAATCTCCGGCCTTTCTGCATCGTACACTTTATCATAAAATGTACCACCACCAGCATCTTTCGACTCTTCCACTCTTGCATGGCGGCTCTTTAAATAGGTAACGCCGGCTGCCCATATTTCCTGGCTTTCAATAGGAGCCAAAATAGATTGCTGCGCAAGCCAATCGCTATCCATTTCCTTGCATGTTGCTGATAACTCGGCAAGAATTATATTGTACAAATCATCCCTATTTTAAAACTGATCCCAGTCTGTAACGGATGACAGATAATATTTCTCCTCGTGCTCTATAGCAATACCTGCGGTGGTTTTGTATATTTTCATGATCTAAATTTGTTCCCGGATTGAATCCGTTATGGTTTAAAAAGCAAATTAATGAACTCCTATTTTATTCATTTCATTTATTCAATTGGCTCTGGATGATTTAAAACGCTGTGCAAAAAAGAAAGCGCCTTTACTTATAGTGTACCCGGTATTAAAATCTTGCCTACACGCCAAATAAACTTTTCATACTCTTCCGGCTTTTCAAGTGTTGACCGCTCATTTTCTTTATCCAGCAGTAAAAATTTATCGGGTTGTACAGGCGATAGCTTTATGCTGATATAGTGTTTGCCATTACTTAATCCATCAATAAAAAACCAGTGCATACGGGAGAAGTAAAAACAATAACTATCAAAGCGATTGATATAACGAGGTGCATCTTTATCAATACTTACTGTAATTTGAGCTGATGAAGGGCCAATGACATCCATAAACCCAATGCGGTTTCCAGTAAAGCTGAAAGCTATTTCCTGCAATGTGTCATTAAGCAATAAAAGATTGGGGAGTAAATTGGTAAATTTTTGTCCCATATCCTCCTGGATATCCTTGATGGATTTGATCCCCCCTTTTTGCATATATGGCAACACATCAATCATACTGCTGTTTTGCATGCTATCGCTGTAATATGGAGTGTAAACTGTATGGTTGAATACTGCAGCTTTAAGCAATAACTGTTTCAACGATTTAGCCATTGTTTCAGCATATATCTTGTGCCCTGTTTCAGGATATGGATGCCCCCCATCCCCTGAAAAAAAAGATGAATCATTGGAGTTGGGCTTCGGTCCTTTAATAAACAGCTTTTTATCATTCAATAATTGTGTAATGGCAACTCCAAAATTTACAGATGGTATTCTATAATAGCTGGCCAACTCTTCCATTGCGGCAATAGAAACCGGTATACCATTATTATTATACATATTGTAAATGTCATTTGTAATGGTGTATACAAAACAAATATCAGTTGTAGCATTGGCATTAATCGTTTTTCGAACTATGCCTTCCATTGATTTTAAAATAGCTGTACGTGGTTCACTAAAATCATTTACTGCAAACTCTACAAAAAGAAGGTCTGGCTTATATTTCAATACCTGCTCTCCCACTCTGTACACACCCAATCCGCTACCGGTGCCACCAATGGCGGCATTAATTTGTTTAAATTTTATAGAAGGGTATTGTTGCTTAATCCAATTAAAGGTTTTATCTCTCCAACCATTTTCAGCTTGTGTAATGCTGCCCCCCAAAAAAGCGATACGTACGGTATCTCCCATATTATGTTTAAGCTTCCATGAAAAATTTGGTAAGCCCTTTCTAACTGTCACATCATTGGGAAGGTTTTGAGCACCTGCACTTAATTGAAACAGTAGAAAAAAAAGCAAGTTTTTTAACATGATTACGCTTTACCTGATAGAAACTATTTTTATTTTTTAGTTGCCTGTATTGCCCTGTCTAAATGGGTATAACCACCATCTACATAAATAAGCTGCCCAGTGGTATGACTCGATTTATCTGAAATTAAAAAAGCAACCATGTTGGCAATTTCTTCCACAGTAGTCATCCTGTTTTGTAATGGAATGCGATCATTGATGGAAGCCAGTTTTTCGGTAGGATCCTCCAGTGTATTGAGCCAGTTTTGGTACATGGGCGTCATACACTCTGCTACAATTACTGCATTTACCCGAATATTGTATTTCAACAATTCTACTGCCCATTCTCTTGTTAAAGCATTACGGCCACCATTGGCTGCTGCATAGGCTGAAGTGCCGCCCTGACCTGTTTCGGAGGTTTTTGAACCAATATTGATGATGGCGCCTTTTGATGCAATAAGGTACGGCAAGGCATGGTGTGCTATCAGATAATAATGCACCAGGTTTTTGTGTAAAGATGCCATGAAGGCTTCATAATTACCATGCTCCAGGTTTACGCCATCATTTACACCGGCATTGTTTACTACCGCATCAATTCTGCCAAATTTATCCGCTACCAATTTAACTGCCAGTGCACATTTGATAGGATTATTAAGGTCTTCAGCCACTTGAAATGCCTTTCCACCTGCCGCTTCTATTTCTAACACTACCTGTTGGTTATCGGTTTCATTTCTACCAACTATTGCAGCGATGGCACCTTCCTGAGCAAGTACCTTACAAATGCCTTTTCCTATACCCTTGGCACCGCCGGTTACGATAATAACTTTATCATTTAAATTCAAGTTCATATAAAAACATTTAAATTGTAAAATTGAATGGCATTGGTTGCAAAAAAACATTCCTTTTCAGCTACCGAAAATGCCTCAAAATATTGTTGTGTAATAGATAATACGTTTGTGTAATCTGCAGCCAATAAACATACCGGCCAGTCGGATCCAAAAATCAATCGCTTTACACCAAAGGCTTCAACGGCTGCATCCAGGTAAGGTCTTAAGTCAGGTATTGTCCAATTTTTCCAATCGGCCTCTGTAACCATACCAGATATTTTGCAATACACATTTTCGTAAGCAGCTATTTGTAGCATATCTTTTTTCCATTCTTCCACCAAGCCCTTTTTAATATAAGGCTTGGCCAAATGATCTATTACAAAACGCTGATTGGGAAAGCGTTTCACCATTTTGGTGGCCGATGCAAGCTGATGAGGATAAATTAAAATATCGTAGGTGTAATTAAAAGAATCCAACATAGCGATGCCTCGCTCAAAATGTGGACGCTGCATAAAGCTGGGATCCTGCTCTGCCTGTACAATATGACGGAAACCCTTTAATTTATGATGGCTTCCAAAGCTATCAAGCTGCTCTTTTAGATTATCCGCCTGTAAATCTACCCAACCTACCACTCCCTTAATGAATGGATTTTTATCTGCAAGTGAAAGAAAAAAATCATTCTCTTCCATGGTTTGATTTACCTGTACCAATACGGTTCCATCTACATTATTTTTACCAAGTAACTCTTTCAAATCTTCGGGCAAAAATGATTGCCTGATGGCAGCCATAGACTCATCTATCCAGCTAAACGTAACCGGATTATATTGCCAAAAATGTTGGTGAGCATCTATTATCATGATGTATCGATTACGAGGCGGAGTACGCTTTACAAACCTGCCTTGATTCGCCAAAACCTTCTATACCTAATTCAACTACATCACCTGCCTTTAAATATACAGGCGGTTTAAAGCCCAAACCTACACCAGGCGGAGTACCTGTGCTAATGATATCGCCGGGAAGCAAGGTCATAAACTGACTGATATAATGTATTAAAAAAGGAATGTTGAAAATAAGATTGGAAGTATTGCTACTTTGCATTTGTACACCATTCACCTTTAACCATAAAGGCAAATTATGTACGTCGCTTATTTCATCCGGTGTAGCCAACCAGGGCCCTAAAGGAGCAAATGTATCACAGCTTTTTCCCTTTACCCATTGTCCGCCTCTTTCCAACTGAAACGCTCTTTCAGATACATCGTTGTGCAAACAATACCCTGCTACATACTCCATTGCATTGGCCTCTTCTACATAACTTGCCTTTTTACCAACTACTACCGCAAGCTCTACTTCCCAGTCTGTTTTTTCACTGGTTTTTGGTATAATGATATCATCATTAGGACCAACAATAGCTGTGGCAGATTTGAAAAATAAAATAGGTTCTGTTGGTATGTCTGCCCCCGTTTCTTTTGCATGGTCAATATAATTGAGCCCTACGCAAATAATTTTTGATGACTGGCTAACCGGTTCTCCCAGGCGGGTACCAGCTGGCAATTCCATTAACGACGCTGCATTGGTTGCAACAAATTTTTGCAGGCGTTCAATACCTCCCGATGCAAAAAATGAACCTGTATAATCTTCTCCAAAGACAGTTACATCAAAATACTTTTCATCAATTACTACGCCTGGTTTTTCGGCACCGGCATTGCCCCATCTGATTAGTTTCAAAACTGTGTTATTTGCCGCTCCCAATAGTCAAAGTAAGTATCAAGAGCAATTTATCTATGATTTTATTTCAATTTCAAAATACTGTTTTATGCCTAAATATCTAATTATTCAATTTGATAAAACCACCATCAATAGGATAATCGCAGCCTGTTACAAAAGATGCTTCATCGGAACTTAAATACAATGCCAGATGTGCAATTTCAAGTGGCTGCCCCATACGACCAATGGGTTGTGTTTTAGATAATTTTTCAAATATTTCTTTTTCTTGTCCGGGATAATTTTTAGCAATAAAGCCATCTACAAATGGCGTTTGTACCCTTGCAGGCGAAATGCAATTGCAACGAATATTGTAGCTGATATAATCTTTGGCAACAGACAATGTCATACCCACTACGGCCGCTTTTGTCATAGAGTAAGGAAACCTATCTTGTATGCCTACCGATGAAGCAACAGATGCCATATTAATGATGGCGCCACCTTTTTGTTTCATGCCGGGTATTACCGCCTGCATACAATTGTAAGCGCCCTTTACATTGATGGCAAATAATTTATCCATATCTGCTTCTGTAGTTTGTTCAATATTACCTACATGCGCCACACCTGCATTGTTCACCAAAATATCTATGTATCCCCTTAATTCAATAATTTCTTTTATTACGTCTTGTACAGCTAATTGAGAAGCAATATTACAAGCGTAACATGAAGCATTGCCACCAGCTTCAGCTATTTCAGCTACTACCGCATTACCTGCATCTTCATCCAAATCTACCACACAAACAAACGCCTCTTGCTGAGCAAAAACCTTTGCAATGGCTTTACCAATTCCACTTCCACTTCCGGTTATAATAGCAGTTTTATCTTTTAAAGAAAACATACAAATAATTTTATGTAAAAAAAATAAATTACAAACTTACACCCCGCTTCCATGGAATAAAATCATCCTGATTGAGCAACACTGCCTTGGGAAGTATTTCGCCGCTGGCTGCTTTTATACAATACTCCAAAATTTCTTCGCCCATTTCCTCAATCGTTTTTTCGCCGGTAATAATTGTTCCGGTATCAATATCAATGATATCTCCCATTCGCTTGGCCAATGCAGAATTGGTAGCTATTTTTATAGTTGGCGTTACGGCATTTCCTGTTGGTGTGCCAAGACCGGTAGTAAATAAAATAAGCGTTGCCCCAGCTGCGGCCTTACCGGTGGTAGCCTCTACATCATTGCCGGGTGTACATACCAAACTTAACCCCGGTTTAACCGCTGGCTCTGTATAATTCAACACGTCTGCTACCGGTGCCGTACCACCCTTTTTTGCTGCGCCGGCAGATTTGATGGCATCTGTTATCAAGCCATCTTTTATATTTCCCGGCGATGGGTTCATGTGAAAGCCAGAACCATCCAGATGTGCCATTGCATCATAATCGCTCATTAATTTAATAAACTTTTTGGCAATGGTTTCATTTGTACAACGGTCTATCAAATTCTGTTCTGCACCGCATAGTTCAGGAAACTCAGCCAACAAAATTTTGCCGCCCAATGCAATCACCAAATCTGAAGTATATCCAATAGCAGGGTTTGCAGAGATTCCGCTAAAACCATCGCTACCGCCACATTTTACGCCAATACACAATTCACTAAGCGGAGCAGGCGAACGTTCTATTTTATTAATTTCAATTAAGCCTAAAAATGTTTTACGGATAGCTTCTGTAATTAATTCTTCCTCGCTTTTAGATTGTTGCTGCTCAAAAATATACAACGGCTTATCAAAGCCTGGCGTACGTTTTTTCAAATCATTTAAAAAATCTTGTACTTGCATGTGCTGACAGCCAAGGCTTAAAACGGTAATACCCGCTACATTGGGATGATCTGCATAAGCAGCAAGCAAGGCACTCAATACAGCCGCATCTTGCCGGGTGCCACCGCAACCACCCTGATGGTTTAAGAATTTTATACCATCAACATTTTTAAAAAGCCTTGGTATAGCAGGAGCATTTGATGCCAAAAAATTGGTATTAACTTCGGTAATATCTTCCCCCTTTTTTAAAGCCTCTGCCAAATGATGGGTATAGCTTTTATACTTTTGGGTAACGGCATAACCCAGTTCATTGTGCAATGCTTCCCGTATTACATCAAGGTTTCTGTTTTCGCAAAACACGGTGGGTATAAACAACCAATAATTGGCTGTACCAACCCTACCGTCAGGTCTTACATAGCCATTAAAAGTTCTGTTGGCATATTTGGAAACATCGGGCGCTGTCCAATTGTATTGAGCAGCTTTGTAGGAATATCCACCTGCAGCATGCTGGATGTTTGCAGTTGTCATCAACCCGCCGGAAGGGATATGCTTATTTGCCTTACCTACCAATACACCATACATAATTACATCATCGCCTGGGTGCATTTCTTTGTTAAAAAACTTATGCTTGGCATTAATGTCATCTTGCAAAACAACCTTCTTTTGATCCTTACTTATAACGTCGCCCTTGCTTAAGTTTTGCAATGCTACCATTACATTGTCTCTTGTATCAATTTGTAAAACAGATTTGCTTAACATAGTGTTTTTTACTTTTACTGAATAGGATTGTTTGTATTTTCTTTTTTTGTATCGATTAATCCAAATGAATTAAGTTATGTTTTTCCTGCATTGGGGAGGATGTAAAAAGACAGCTATCTTATGAATCAAAATGGCATTGGATACCAGCCATATCTTGTGCAGTCATTGCTGCAATTTAGAATGTACCTTTTTTAAATAAACCCTGTTGCAAATATTCTGTATTTCGGTTTTCGAATAGCAGTTTTGAACTAGCATATTTTTTCTGCATTTTGCCATGGAAAAAATATAAAATTGCTGCCGGGTATTGGTAAGTTGGTATTGGTAAAATTGACAAGGCCAACCTATAAAACAACAATCGTTGATGCTTTCATTATAGGCTAAATATTTTTTCTGCCAACATCCATTTTTCTTCATTTTTGGCTACTGGCAATTGCTGCTGGTATTTCCACATCAATGTTTCCCACTCCTGCACTTTTGGATTGGCATTATCTGCCATTGTTTTTGCTTCAAAAGAAAAAGTATCATCTACTTCCATCATCATAGAAAGCCGGTTACCTAACCGATAAATTTCCATACAGGTAATGCCTGCACTTTTAATACTCTCACTTATCTCGGGCCAAATTGCTACATGATAAGCTTCATATTCTTTTATCAACTGTTCATCATCTACTAAATCAAGCAGCAGACAATATCGCTTTGGATGGTTCATGTACGGCTTTTACTTTTATTGAAAAATATAATACAACAAAGAAGCAGGCTGCAGGCACCAAATAAGCAGTTTGAATATTGGTTATATCGGATACCTTGCCCATTATTACAGGAAATATAGCACCACCCACAATAGCCATTACAAGGTAAGAAGAAGCCATTTTTGTATTTTCTCCTAATCCTCTAATGGCAAGGGAAAATATGGTGGGGTACATGATTGACATAAAAAATTCTACCCCAATCAGTGCAAAAATGGAAATTTTTCCACCTACAAAAACAATAACACACAATAAAGCAATATTAACAATGCTGTACAATGCCAATAGTAAAGCCGGCTGTATATATTGCATTACAAATGTGCCCAGATACCGGCCTACCATAAACCCAAGCAACAATAAACCGAGGTAACTGGCTGCTTCTAGTTCGGGTAGTGCGGCAGCATGATTACAATATCTAATAAAGAAACTGGATATACAAACCTGTGCACCTACATAAAAAAATTGGGCAACTATACCTAACATCAAATGCTTGTGTTTAAAAAGATTAAATGATGGAGATGCTTGTCCATTTACTTCGCTCTTTTTCTGTTCTGCCGGAAAACTGGTGAGCATAAATACTATAGCTACCAAAAGCAATATTACCCCAATAACAATATAAGGCATTTGCACAGTTTTAGCCTCCTGTGTAAGCAGCATGTCAGCTTCTGTAGCACTAAGTTTAGCCAAGGTAGCATCACTTATTTCTTTACCGCTTAGTATTATTTTGCTTAAAAAAAAGGCGGCTATAAAGGCGCCCAAACCATTGAATGCCTGTGCAAAATTTAATCGTTGAGGGGCAGTTTCTGGCGATCCCAAAATAGTCATATATGGGTTGGCGGCAGTTTCTAAAAATGTCATTCCGCTGGCTACAATAAAAAGAGCAGCTAGAAAGAATGAAAAAGTTCTTAGTTCTGCAGCAGGATAAAACAAAAAGGTACCGGCTGCGGCAATGAGTAAACCAACAATAATCGCTTTTTTATACCCAAATTTTTTCATAACCAACCCCGCCGGTATGGCAATTATAAAATAGGCTATCCAATATGCAGAATCAATAAAGGCGGATTGAAAATCTGTTAGTCGGCAGGCCTTTTTAAGATGTGGAATTAAAGTAGGAATTAAATTAGAAGTAAGCGCCCAAAGAAAAAACAGGCTGGTTACCAAGATAGAAGGCAGTAAGAATTTTTTTTTCATGCAGCGGCACCATTATGGTTTTAAGAGAACATCATTAGGTGTAAAATTAGTTACAATACTTACATTGAAACACTAATAAATTGGCATTTTTTGCCCTTATTTTATCATGTAAATAATGCCCTAACGGCAAAAACTGATTAATAGTGCAGAACATAAGTTGTTTTGATGGCAATATGATTTAACACATACATGGAGAGAACAAAGGGAAAATGACCCAAGTGAAAAATTAAAAAAATTAGTAAATACTCCTTTAACCACTCAGCAAAAAAAACTATATAAACAATGAGAGGGTTGGGAAATAAATATTATTGAACAAAAGAAAAAGAGCAACTGGCTGTATATGTTCAGGACAAATATTTATACTACCTGTGCAAACAAGATAGGCTACTGGAACTTGCAAAAGATTATATAATCTTTGATGGAGGCAGATTCAAAAAGATTGCCCGATACCAGCAATACTTAGCTGTAAAAAAAATAATCCGGCGCATACAAAATGTAGAGCTAGGCAGAAGGCAAGGTGGTGTTATCTGGCATACCCAGGGTAGTAGTAAATCACTAACGATTGCGATACTTGCTAGCAAGATTTACCAAACTGTCCGTAAAATTAAAATTATCTTAGTAACAGACCGTGTAGATTTAGATACACAGATTACAGCCACTTTTGACCAGGTAGATAATGCTAAAACAGGTGACCATCTCGTTAAATTACTGAGGAGCAAAAGCGATAAGGTTATCACAACTATCATCAATAAATTTAAAGCAGTTGTAAACCGGATAAGTAGTACGCCGCTGGAATCTAACAATATATTTTTTTTGCTTAATGAAGGCCACCACACTCAATATGGCATTTTCAATGTAAAGATGCAAAAAGTGCTGCCTGCCGCCTGTTTCTTGGCATCTACCGGCACTCCTTTAATCAAGACAAAATAAAAGTAAAGTGCAAAAATTTGGGGGTCTTATTGACACCTATACCATTCTGCAGGCGGAAGAAGATGGAGCAATTTTACCCATTGTGTATGAAGGCAGGCAAACCGTACAGGATGTAAACCAACAGGCTTTGGATAAGGGTTTTGATTATGTTTCTGAACAGTTGGCAAAATACCAAAAGGCGGATCTGAAAAGAAAATACAACAAGGCAAATTTAAATGGAAAGGCAGGGCAATGTATTGATGAAATTGCCAGGGATATTTCCAACCATTATTCAAAAAACTGGGGAATAGATCATAATGGAGAAAGAAGTGGTTTTAAAGGCATGGTAGTAACACCCGATAAAGCTAACGCCGTTAAATATAAAAAAGCATTTGACTTAATTGGTAAGGTATCTACGGAAGCCATCATGTCTGCCCCTGATGACAGGAAGGGTAACGAAGATACCAATGAAGAGCCAACAGATGAAGTAGTGAAGTTTTGGAAAAGCATGGAGGCTAAGCACGGAAAGAATTTTGAAGAATCGTTGGTTAACCAATTTAAGAAAACTGATTACCCGGATTTACTGATTGTAGCAGATAAATTATTGACCGGCTTTGATGAACCAAGGGTGAAGCATGTTACAGAATGTAGGAATAAAACTATTGATTTGATTCGTTAGGATTTTTCATTCGCTTCCTCTTTCAGCCTCTCCACCTCCTCTCCAATCAACCACTTAACTTCCATCTTCACCTGGTAATAATTATCCATCACTTGTTGTTGGGTAACATTAGACACTACAGGAATGTCTTTGTACCGGCTTATTTCTTCATTTAATTTTTTAGCATCATTGATAATCTCGGCATGAAACATCTTCAATTTAATTTTTTCATCCGGGTTATCAGCAACCAGTCCAACAAACTCACCGGAAGAAAGTGCTGCAATTTTAGAGGCGGGAATGGCGCTATCCAGTTGCTTGGAATGACTAATGGAAGTATCCGTTCGGTTTACTGAAACACTTTGCCTGTCCTGCATAATTTTGCCGAAGCGTTCCGATAAAAGTTTAGAAGTCTCCCCCATTACCTGGCCGCTGATGATATTGCCGGTGATGTTTACGATCACATCAGCCTGTTCTTTTCCATAATCCTTTTTTAACTGGCTAAAATCCTGCATGGCTAATGTGGTGGCCACCTTATTACTTCTTGCAGTGGCAATCAGGCTATCCATGTTATTAAAATAAATGGTGGGAAACTCATCAAAAACCAAACTGCATTTCAGCATTCCTTTTTTGTTTACCTGTCTTACCAATCTTGAAATATACAATGATAAAACTGCGCCGTAAATTTGCTGCTTCTCCGGGTTATTACCCACGCAAACAATTTTGGGATGTTTTGGATTATTGATGTCCAATGTAAAATCATTTCCGGACAGCACCCAATACAATTGTGGCGAAGCCAGTCTTGCCATCCCGATTTTGGCGGAGGCTACCTGTCCTTCCAATTGCTCCATAGCATTATTTTGGTAGGCCGTTACAAATGGGTTGACCAATACTTCAATTTCGGCTTGGGTATTGAGAACCGGGAATAACTCATCATATTGCGCCTGCATCAATTCTATCACATGCGGCAGGGTGCAGTATTTCCCGTTGGCATACTTCTTTAAAAACCAAATAATGGCGGTAACAAAGTTGATGGGCGACTCTACAAAAAAATCTCCCTGCTTGTTGATCCATTCCCTGTTTAGTCCTAATAAAATCGTTCGGGCCGACTCTGTTGCATCCGTGATATCATTCATACTGCTTGGATCAAGCGGGTTGCACCTGTGCGACACAGAAAGATTATCAAAGTTGATAACGTAAAAAGATGGCTTCACGGAATAGTGTTGCTTGTTTTGCTGAAGCCAGTTGTAAACAATCCTGGAGAGATCGTCGTATTTGAAGTCATACACAAACATTGCAAAGCCTTTTTCGATATGTTGCTTAATGACATGCTGTATCACAAACCAACTCTTACCCGCACCCGGACTGCCAATGACCAGCAATCCTCTAAATGGATTGATGATATTGATCCAGCTTTTTCGTATCATGCTTTTTAAATTATACCGGGCAGGAAGATTGATGGAATATTCGTTGGTTAACAATCGCTCCTCCTGCGGAAAGGTTTCATTCAATGAATTAAATATATCATTCGACAAATTCAATTTGATTAACCGGCTTAGTAAATTACCACCCGCCAGGATTAATAAAAACCCAATTCCCGTTACGCTCATGTAAATGATGGCAACTGTTTCAATGGTATATTTCAATTTCAATAATACACTACTTCCAAAGAATAACAACAACCCGATCAGTAAATAAGCCGTGATGGTTTTTCGGTTTATTTTTTCATCCTTTTTCCCCTGGGCTCCTAATAATGAAATCACCAATAACCCAATTGCTATAAATTTAGACAGGTGTTGGCTACTGAATAAACCGGTATGCAGGATGTTGGTCATCAGCCGGTCTGTAATGGTACTTTTAATTTCCCATTGCTCAAATGCTTTATAGCAATAAAAATAAAAATGCAGCAGCAAAACAACAATGCTGCCAAATCTCGTAAGGTCAACTATCTTCCTTAACCCCTGTTCATTTTCTCCTGTAACTGACATAACGTTCATTTTAAGTTCTATAAATCGAATTCTTTCTTTTTTTCTTTTTCTTCCTTTTCAACAAACCAGATGGTGTGTTACTGTATTGTTCCCTTGTTGAAAGAAGTATATCTAATAATCCTTCAGTTTTAATATCATGCCCGGTTGTTTTTTCTTACTGCCTTTGAATCTTTACTTATTTTTGCAATGCAGAAGGAAAATCAGCATTGTTTGCCTTGTTGAGGATGGCTGTATTTTCTTTTGAAACAGCCAACCTGTTTTGTAATGCTGTTGCACTATATTCCTTGCCTAAATCACTACCATTGAAAACAACTTTGTTTTGATTGTCAACGAACGTGATCCCATACAACATGCCTTCAGCATTTTGCCTTAACACCGTATAAATCCCTTTTTGATCCAAAGCAGCTACCAAATTTTTTATACTGCCCGATGCTACCTGCAGGCAATCATCAATGGCATTCTTTGTTCGCTGTTTTAATGGCTCTCTTGCAAGTTCATTGGCAGCAAATTTTATTTCGAGGGCATTGAGTATTGGCTTGCATCCAATGGAACTTGCTTTTATCGGAACACCTACTTTATTTCCATCCGCATCCAATACACGGTAAACCAATCCGCGGTTTTTATAAATCCTGCCTTCCTCTCCTCCCCTGTCAGCAACTACATTGAATTGCTTTAAGGCCGCATTGTACTCCGGTAGAGAAGTAAACTTGTATTGACTAAATCCCGCAGCCACCACATTGGAGATACTTCGTTTTGTTTCCGCCTTGCCATACATCATTTTTTCTATTGATACCGGCTTAATACCCGGTTTCAATAATTGTTGCTGCCGTTCTGCTTTCACCAACCCATATATTTGCTCTATTTCCTTTCTTGCTTTTTCAGATTGATTTCTGCCGATATTATGCGTATTTATCCTGCTGCCATCTGCTTTAATTGTAGAGCTCACAATGTGAATGTGCGGATGACCTGCATCCTCATGCTTATAAACCAGGAAAGGTTGCTGCCCAAAACCAATTTTATCCATGTAGGCGTTTGCCACCTCAATCAACTTCGCATCAGACAACTTTTCAGATGGATCAAAATTGAGTGACACATGGAGTGTTTTTGTGGTGGCCATTTTATTCAACCGGTTATTCTTTTCAAAGCCATCCAGCTTTTGGTAGAAGTTCATCTTCGCCGCTTCATTTAAGTAATTGGCAGCATACAAGCATTGTGCTGTTCCCTTTTGCACTTTTTTTTCATTGTAGTTGAGTGTAGCTTCCACACTTTTCGGTATCGTTATTTTTGCAACCATTCTTCATAGAGTTGATTCATGCGTAATTTAATTTCCTCCACTTTATTCACTACCGACTGATGTAATCCATCATAATGATTTACCCAGGCCCGAAATTCCGGTATCTTATCAAGTATATGCAGTTTATGAACTACCTGGTTAAAATTGTTTCCTATGGCGTGGAGTTCTTTCTTTAACTCCAGCATATCTTTTAAAAAATCATCCGCTGACTGGTTACGGTAGTTTATCAAAACAGGCTTTTGTAAAATCACTTCCCTTACATAGCTGCTGAGGTTTCTTTCGGTGCTCTTCTTCCTCAGTTTTTCCACCTGTTCGAATTCTGCATTGTTCATCCGCACTACCACCATTTTATTTCTCACCTCCTTTTTCTGCTTCCTCATATTCCTGATTTTAAAATGATCTGAAATGATTTACTTCGTCTTTCACCAACCCGAAGCGACTCCGGAGTGAAGGGCGGATGCCCCAAACGTATAACGTTTGTACATCTTGCCATGTGCGAGACCAGGCACATTGCGCCTTGAAAAAGTTTAATTGTTTCGAAATTTGAAACGGGTGGAAGTTTACAACGGGCAATAGAAAAGGTTATCCAACCTTTGAAGGGAATAATTAACTGTTCTGCAATGAGATTTTCCACACACATCATTATTCATTTACACTGTTAAACCCAATCACTTTATAAAGGTAAATATTATACCAAAAGTGATCATTACATGACTAAAATTTAGCCATGTTGATAAGAAGATTTCAAACAATACGGGGATTGAATTAATATTGTGCCATGAGAGATGCCCTTAAAAACATTTTCACCCATCACATTACCCTGGGAGATAACACCTCATATTCTTATACAATAAACCCTTACGAATTAACCAATGCGCTGGGATATGTAATAGCTATTTTGCAGGAATATAATTTTACAAAAGAGAATGATCATAACGGGCAATTTTCCTGTAAACTATATAAAACAAAAGACGGTAATTGGTATGATTTTGAAGAAGCAAAAATGGGTACTGAAAAAGCCACTTTAAGATTGCTTAAACTGGCTATTGATGCCAAAGGAAATGACGAGATTTTTTGGACTGAAAACCAAATTCATTAAAGCCGGTTCCAGGTTTAACTAATTAAATAAAACGCTAAAAAATTCCCGCCATTATCATTTTTTAAAAGCATTATATCATCGCTTGTACAGTATATATTGTTATCAATCCGACCTGTTTTGTAGTGTACATGGCAAACTGTTTTAATGATTAAATCAAGATGGTTTGTTTAGCATTTTCAATACCTGATAAAATATTTTCAGTAACCATTATAAATAAGCCATTCCACCAGCCACCTTGTTACTTCTGAATAAAAAAAAGGGGCTAAAGCAACCCCTCATCTGAAAAGGAATAATACCCTTCGCTGGTAACAATCACATGATCCAATACCTGTATGTCGAGAAAACTTCCTGCTGACTTGATTTTCCTTGTTAATTCTTCATCTGCCCGGCT
>JANPIJ010000248.1:0-36610 GCA_031424955.1 Ferruginibacter sp.
TTCTACCTGCCAGTTAATATCAACGGTACCGTCAACAGAATTAGGCACTACGTTTGGATTCGTTTTTTCGGGATTAAAAAAGCCAAGCTGACCAAGTTCTCTTTGTGTACGGATCAAATCGGCCCGGCTGAATTTTTCCCCTGGTACGGTTCTCAATTCACGCCGAATCACATAGTCTTTGGTTTTATCGTTTCCGCTTATTTCAATCTTGCCAATAGTGGCCTGCGGACCTTCCTGCATGCGTATTTCAAAATCGATGGTATCATTGTAAACAGCAGATTCTACCGGGTCTACCCTGAAGAAAAGATACCCGTCATCCATATACAGGCTTTGAATATCCCCCCCTTCAGAAGACGGTATCTTACCAAGGCGTTTATTCAATATTTCCAAATTATAAGTGTCTCCTTTCCTGATACCTAATATTACATTCAGGATAGAATCTGAATACTTGGTTTGCCCTCTCCAGATTATATTACCAAAAAAATATTTTCTACCCTCATTCATTTTTATATGAACATCTATATTACCCGCTGTATTGTTGATGGCCGTATCTGCCACAATTACCGCATCCCTGAAGCCCTGTGAATTATAGTAATCCAACACGTTTACTTTATCTTCTTCATATTTTTTTGGATTGAATTTGGAAGAACTAAATAATTTAAAACGGAAATAGGGATCTATAAATTCTTTTGTTTTAGAGATCGACAGATAATCCATATCCCTCAGGTATTGTCTAAAACTTGGCCTGGTACTGGTATCGCCGTATGGGCTATAATTTGGGGGAGGGAAAAGGGTTATCCTGGTTAATTCCTTAGTGCCCTTCATTTGCTTTTTCAATTTGGAATCACGGATATTATCATTATCAGCGAAATTGATTGAATTAACTTTTACCTTGTTGCCTTTATTAACAGTAAAAACCAGTGTAACCGCATTAACCATAGAAGGTGCCGGCTGTTCTTTTACATCCACTTTTACATTGCGGTAACCTTTATCAGCAAAGAATTTATTAATGGCTTCAATAGCACTTAATTTCATATTATCAGTTACCACCCTGTCTTTCGAAAGCCCTACTTTAGTTTCCAGGTCGTCTCTTTCTCCTTTTTTTACACCTACAAATTTAAAATCCGCTAATCTTGGCCGCTCAGTAATCGCCAGTTCGATGTACAGATCTTTTCCTTCCAGTCTAGTTAAAAAAACGGCTACATCTACCACCAGGTTTTGTTTCCATAATTTGCTGATTGCTTTACTAAAGACATCTGTTCCCGGAATCGTCAACTTATCGCCTATAGCCAAGCCAGATATTGAAATAATCAAATTCTGATCAAATGCCTTGGCACCAGTAACGGTAATGCCTGCCAAATTGTATTGCTTTGGAATTTTCGAATCAAATATCTCAAGCAGTTGCGGATTAACAGAGACGGGAGGAATGGTATCGTTTTGACCAAATGCTAACTGGGTGATAAAAACTGCGATAACTATTAATAAAAAATTCGGGTAAATCCTCTGCATCAATTGGTTTTTTTACGAGTGGCAATATACTTGCTATTATTAAAACTATTTGTTAAACATCCCTTTGCCATAACCTGTCCCAATTGAGAAAGGAGCTACGAAGTATGCTTTATTTGTTAGTTATTTATATGCTTAGTTAGTTCTTTCCGGTAATTGAGATTCAAAATCAAATGACAGCAAAACTGACAAACCGTATTTACTTATTTACTCTATTTACTTTTTCACCTTCACTTATTCTTATTCCTTTACACGGTTCTTAAACTCCTTCCTTTAACTGTTCGCCTGTTTTTCCAAACCTTCTTTCCCGGTTTTGAAAATCTATAATTGCCTCATATAAGTTCTCTTTTCTAAAATCGGGCCACCGGGTATTGGTAAAATATAACTCGGTATACGCAAGCTGGTACAATAAAAAATTACTGATCCGGAATTCGCCGCTGGTACGTATCATCAGTTCAGGATCGGGGAATTCACTGGTAGATAAATATTTTTGCAATGTATCCTGTGAAATCTGTTCAGCATCAACCAGACCGGCTTTTACATCCTTAGCAATATTTTTTACTGCATTTGCCAATTCCCAGCGACTACTATAACTTAATGCCATTATAAGATTGAGGCCTGTATTTACCGAGGTTTCATCCAGCGCTTCTTTCAATTCCTGCCTTGCCGTTTCTGGCAGCATGTTCATATCACCAATAACGTGCAGCCGGATATTGTTTTTATTAAGGGTGGGAACTTCATTTCGGATTGTATCCACCAATAACTCCATTAAGCCACTTACCTCGTCTGCCGGCCGATCCCAGTTTTCAGTACTGAATGCATACAATGTAAGATATTCAATACCCAATTCCGCACATCCCTCTACTATATTACGTACACTTTCCACACCGTGCAGGTGCCCAAACAACCGGTCCTCCCCCTTTTCCCGGGCCCACCTTCCATTTCCATCCATAATGATGGCAATATGACGTGGCAGCCTTTGTGTATTGATACTATCCTTTAAACTCATACAAACTGAAAATTACTAGTCAGGGTGGACCTGACTTCGGGGGGCAAAAGTAATAAAAATTAGTTGGAATAAGCGTTTTAGAAAAATGTAATACATTATCAATGCTACCTAATAAAAATGCCGGCTAATAACCCCGGCACCAAATTGTTACAAAAATTAATTATTAGTTAGCGGCAGGGCACTTATAAGTGCTGATACTAAATGAAATGCCTATCTCGGCAATGATGTACTGATCTTTTTGCTTGCTAAATCCGCGTTGCCTGAATTCGTCTCCAATGATGCTGCCTGTTTCAAAACTTCTGTCCTGCAAAATACTGGCGATAGAAGCCTTCCCTGTGGCGTCAAGCGGGAAGTGAGCGGGGGTATTTCCAATGAAAGTGGTGCTCACATCATCCAGGTAGTCTGTAAATGTAAGCCGGTGAGCGATTTGAAAAGACAGGTTAACATTATTTGAAATATTGTATTTAATTCCGGCACCGATAGGAACACATACGGCCATGCTACCATATGGCTTTCTTTGTTTACCACTGGCCGGATCGGTGTAACCAATATTTTGCCCCTCCGTACCCAAAGCACGCAAATAAACTTTTTTACCCTGGTAGTAAGCATAGGGATTATAACTGAAAGCGCCCACACCGATGGTGACATAAGGCGTAAAGGAATAATAAGGATCGCCTGGTACAAATTTGAAAAAATTAAAGTCGCCTTGCACCGCCAATTCAAAAACTTCAGAATTGAAACTAAGGTTTCTCCTTTTTTGAAAATCCGATTTGCTGTAGATATCGCTATATCCTAACTGGGCATAATGCGCACTTAGCCGAACACCAAGGTAATTATTAAACTGCTTTTTAAAAAATATGCCGATTGCCGGTTTGGGCCGGTTGACGTTAGCTCTTGTATTGAGATCGCCAAAATAATGAGCAACCCCGGCAGTAACACCAAATTCGCCCAACTGCTGGTACATATCCTGGGCAATGGTTTTATGAAGTAATGATGTTATTACAAAAATGGCAAGGATACATTTTTTCATAATTGCAAATTAACAATTTGTTTTTTAAAAACGGCTAAGCCATTTGTTTCTTATTGAAGAAAGATTTTTTTGTAATTTGTTTAACGATTTTTACGTGTAAATCATTGCTATGAATTTCGTTTGTCCAACCCCCAGGATAGTTTGTTGCGAAGGGTTTGCAAAAAATTATTCTCATTCAACCGGATCAGGTTTATTCCAAATTTTTCCTTTTTTACTGCCAATTGGGATTCCTTGGGAACTACCACCCTGCGGCTGTCGAGTGTACATATGAAAGAATCGGTTCTGCCCTCCACTTCAAAAGAAATAATGTTATCATCCGGCACTACTATAGGCCGGATATTTAAGTTATGCGGGGCAACGGGGGTAATGACCAAACTACCGCTGTCGGGGAAAACAATGGGGCCGTTACAACTCAATGAATACCCCGTAGAACCCGTTGGCGTAGCTACTATCAGCCCATCGGCCCAATAGGTATTCAAAAATTCACCATTGAGGTAAGTGTGAATTTTTATCATAGAAGAAGAATCCTTTTTTTGCAATGTAAATTCGTTCAGGGCATAGGGTACTTTATCAAAGATGGGGATATCCGCATCCAAATGTATTAGCGTACGGTTATCAGTTACGTAGGTTCGTTCTGCCAATGCTTTGATGGCAATGTGAAGATCTTCTTTGCCGATATTAGCCAAAAAACCCAATCTTCCATAATTGATTCCCAATACGGGAATTCCTTTATCCTGTACCAGGGTAACTGTATCCAGCAATGTGCCATCCCCACCTAAACTGATTACACAATCTATTGAATCATCCAGGTCTTCCGCTGAATTGAAAGTAGAGTACTTCCCCACCATGTTTACCGTTGAATAAAACTGGTTAAAAAAATCCTGAAAAAAAACCGGTTCCACCTTATAGGTTTTCAGTTCCTGCAGAAAAGTTACCATGTCCTTATGCTGGTCGTTTTCTATACCCCTGCTATAGATGGCTATTTTCATAATTAGTTTTAAATCTATCAATATTTGGCGGCAAAAGCGCTATTACTCTTTGCTGAAATAAAATGCTTCCCCTTCAATGCAATGTACAATTTCTTTTTTCGGGGTAAAAATATAAAGTATCTGTTAGTGTGAATTTAAATGTGCTTCAAAGTAAAAAAAGGATTACGCAACTACTATCTTGTTTCAAAAAAGAAAGTGCGCTGTCCCAGTTGATTAAAAGTATATTCGATCTTTAAACTGATGTCATACAGGGCCAGTATATCAATTCCAAATCCACCGGAATATAAAAAGCGGTTATTCAGGTATGCATCATATTTTCTTTTATTATAGGCAATGCCTGCATCTACATATGTTTTGGCGAATATGGTAAATGGTAGTGCAGGTAATATCCTGGATTTGAAAGGCATCGGGATTGAAAAGGAAAATAACTTCTTTTTCAAAGTAGATTTCATAATGCCGTAAGCAACCCCATCTACCACATAAAATTCCAGCCCCCGAATATTGGCCCCGCCATAGCCAATTGCTTTTTGATTAATATAAGGCTGATCAAATGGTAGTTTAACTTTTCCCAGCAGTTGAAAACTGGTGTACCAGTTTCGTGGATGTGCCCAGTATTTGTTGAAGGTTCCCTCCAAAGAAAAAAGATTGGCTCCACCAGTAAAACCCAGTCCACGCTTGGTGATAGACAGGTTACCAATCAGCCCCTTCAACGGGTAAGCAACATTGTTGGCGTTGGCATACTGATAGGTATAGGTAAAATCCAACAATCCTCTGCGGGTAGCATTAGTATTAAAATAGTTCGGGTTAAAGTAAGACACTACGGAATCGCTTACCGTAAGCCTGGAGTAGGCAACATTCAAAATATGCCTGAATAAGATACCTCTTTGAATGCGCAAACTCATATTCATGTAAATATCTTTTTTTACAAAATTTTCCGATTTATAGAAAAGTATTTTATTATCTGCCGACGTTTTATAAGCCAATTCCCGGTTTTGAGTAAACCCGCCACCAATACCAAACCCCTGCGTTAATGCCCTGTTACTGTACGGTTGCGAATAGGAGAAAGAGATATTTTTTGAATAGCCATTAATGAGGAAAATACGCAGCGGATCCCTTCTGCCACTAAAATTATAATGTTCAAATTTCACCCCGTAATTTACCCGGGACAGGTCGCCCTTATACTTAACCAGCCACTCATTTAAACTTCGGTCCACCACCTGGAACTGCGGTGAAGGAAAAAGATACCATCTTTCTTTTACATTTACCAGTACGTCCATTTCAAACGCGGAAACCATTACCAGGTCTACCTTTACTTCATGAAAGAGGGAAGTATTGTAAACCTGCTGCCGGGCTAATTGAAAGGTTTCATTCAAAGTGCCAATAACAATCGAGTCACCCGGCTTAAATTGAATTTCACGAAGGATCATGTATGCCTTCGTTTTTTTGTTGCCGGCAATGATAATGTTTCGAACCAGTAATTTGGCTGACGAATCTATAGAAACCAACGGTAATTTGGAGGCAGGTTGCATGGATACTTCCACATTTTGTGCAGCAGCATTTGCTGCAAGTACCAGGAGTAAACAACTATAATATATATTTCTAAAAAAAATCATTTATAATACAACACTTAACCTGCGCACAAGGATTTAAAATATTTTAAGCAACGGGATAATACCGCAAACTGAAGTAACTGTTTCTTATAAACACAAAACATGCCGACTAATAAAACATTTTGAATCCGGGCTTATCAAACCTTTTAAACATAAAAAAGTTCGTTTTCATAAATAAGCCAGCTTACCAAATCTGCGAAGTAACGCAAATTTATCTGTAAGCGGTAAAGGCTGGTAATAATAAAGGTTAAACGAAGGTGGAAAAAATTTTAGCGGCTAAATGTCGAGGTAACTCATTAAATGACGATAATTACTATGTATTTCATTCTCAAATTTTTCATCGCCAAAATAGTAAATGATATCATAATCGTACCTTTCAAAAGCGGAAACGATGGCAGCTATTTCCTTTTTATTGAGATGAAGCGAAACGGTCAGCAAACCCGTATCAGGCTGAATAGTTGTATTAAGATGAAGAACCGTAGAGTCATTGCTTTCAACAATGCGACTGATTTCGGAAATGGCAAATTGTGATCGTTCCATTTCCATTACAATGATGCCTCCTATTTCATTGGCTCCCGAAAAATCCCCCAATGCCTTCAACAGGTCGGTAACAGTGATGACGCCAACCAGTTCTCTCTCCTCGTTAGTTACCGGTACAATGGTGGTTTCAAACTGGTTACTGCATTTAACAGCATTCAGGAAATGTTCATTCTCTTTTACAAAGGCCGGAACAAAATTTTCCTGCAGAAATTCGATTGTTCCTTTTTCTGATTCTACATCCAACAGGTCGTCCTCACTTATCATTCCAAGATATTTGTCTTCCGCCACTACCGGAAGATGAGTAACACGATAATCGTTTATCAATTGCAATGCTTTGCTAACGCTATCCTGCAATTGAAGCCGTGGTATATTATTATTGATCAGTTCCGCTGTAAGCATGTCAAATGTTTGATGTGATAGAATTGTCTAAAATATAAACCTACCTGAGGGTTTAACGTATTAATGACAAATAATATTATCAAACTGTTGCAGCAGGTGTTTTCTGTTTTGCTAAAAAAGCTGATAATAACCTGTTAAACTCTTCAGGTACTTCCATCATGGGTGCATGGCCACATTTATCTATAAAGTGTAATTCACTGTTTGGAATAAGCCGGTTAAATTCCTTTGCCACAAAAGGAGGAGTAATGGTATCATTATTTCCCCAAATCAGGCAGGTGGGTTGTTTTACTTCATTGAGCTCTTCGCCAAGGTTATTACGGATTGCACTTTTTGCCAGTGCGATTATTTTGATTACTTTAAGCCGGTTATTGGTAATTTCAAACACATCATTTACGAGGTCCTCGGTTGCCATTTTTGGATCGTAAAAAGTTAACTCTGTTTTTTTGCGGATATAATCCTTATCTCCACGTTTGGGATAGGTGTCGCCCATGCCGTTTTCAAATAAGCCGGAACTTCCGGTTAAAATGAGTGTACGGATGCGCTCCGGATTTTTTAGAATGTGAACCAGTGCCACGTGGCCACCCAGGGAATTTCCCAGCAGATGAATGTTATTATAACCACGGTGTTCAACAAACCGGTGCACAAATTTTTGAAGCCCCCCAACAGAAGTATGCAACAGGTCGAGTTCCAATAAAGGAAGAATGGGCACAATTACTTTATGTGTTTGTTTGAAATGCTCAATGAGTGGCATAAAATTGCTCAATGCTCCAAATAAACCATGGAGCAACATAAGCGGTTCGCCCTGCCCTTCTTCTATGTATTTGAACTTTCCGTCTTGTTTGATTTCGTAACTCATTCTGCTGGAACTAATAATAAATTCGGGTCAATAACTATTTGCTAAAGTAAGTAATCGGGCTAAAATTACATTAAATAAAATAATGCCTCAAATTTACTGTTGAATTTTGTCGGATACACCACCGAAAAAATCCTCGAGTTTGGTAAAGCTATCTTTAAACAAAGGAATCATTTTACCTAACCCTTCAATGGACTTTGGCCCAAAGGGCTGAACGATGGGATAAATTTGTGATGTTTCAATAGTGGATTTTTCAAATAGCTTTATTTTTTCCGCATAAAATAAAAAAACACTAAAGATGATCGTGTACAATATAACGTATAACAGCATTCCTCCCAACCGGTTTGCCCATCCAAGTAAAACCATCTCAAATGTTTTTTCTATTAGTTTTCCGCCAAGGTGTACTAAAAATACAACCAGGAAAAAAACAAGCGCAAAGGAAATAACGGGAAGCCATTTGGCAGATACTGAAACACTGTGTTGTAAATAAACAGCTACAACTGCTGACAACTTTAAAGCTGCCGCCAGCCCCAGGATAAATGCAACAATCGCAAAAAGCGCTATAATTAGCCCTTTCTGATAGCCTTTTATAATGGCAAGTACAATTATTATGGCAAAAATAATATCTATCATAGGCTGTAAATAAACCATTAAATACGTGGATCTGCCGGAAACATGTAATAATCCAGTCCAACTTTATCCAACTAAATTGCTTACTTGCTTAATAACTCTTTAACGATATTACTAATTGTTTTTCCATCTGCCAAACCGGCTAATTGTTTGCTGGCAACCCCCATTACTTTCCCCATATCCGCCGGAGAAGCAGCACCGGTTTCAACAATTATTTTTACAACCGCATCCCTTATTTCGCCTTCGTTCATTTGTTTGGGAAGAAATTTTTCTATTACCGCCATCTCCTCCTTTTCCTTAATGGCCAGGTCTGCCCGGCCTTGTTTTTCAAATATTTCGAGCGAATCCCTTCTTTGCTTCATCATCTTCTGTAGAAATTTTTGCTCAGTAGCTTCGTCTATTTCGCCCCCGGCACCGGGTTCAGTTTTTGCTTTAATGATCTCCGCTTTAATTGCACGCAGGCTACGCAACATACTTTCATTCTTCGATTTCATGGCATCTTTCATTTCAGCCATTATTTGTTGTTCTAAACCCATATTTGAAGTTTTTATGTTTTAAAGAATTACAATCGGATATACGCTATAAACTTTATTTACTTTATAAACTCTATTTATTTTATACCTGCCAACCATAGCTTGCTCTTTCCAAATTATTGCTGCTCTTTTATCTGCATAGCCCTGAATTTGTCAAAAAACTCCTGTGCAAATTTTTTCATATCATCGCTCAACTCCTGTTGCTGGGTAGCCCTTCTGAATGTATCTGCCATGGTCATCAGCATCTGGTAATAAAAATCAGCCATTTCATCCATCATCATATCTTTTGTCCAAAGGTCAATGCGCATGGCAGTTTTATCGGCACCATCCCAAAAAGCAATACACATTGCTTTGGCCTGCTGCACCATATCCGCAGTACTATCTGTAGCCATCCAGTTTATTTGCTCAGGTACTTTGTTAGGGTCTAATAATACGTCAATTTTTATAGTTGATTGGTTCATATGCTGATTAACTGATTTTCTTATTTAAGATCGCAAAGGTAATATGTTTATGATAGAATCAGGATCGGGGGAAATGACGGAAGTAAATAAAGTTTAAAACGCAGCAACTGGTATTTAATCAGTGATACTGAACAATTGCAGCGAAAAGGGATGTCATTTGCAACACAAAACAGTTTTCCACAACTGCTCTGCTACAATCATTTCATGCCGCTTTTGTATGATTGACTTCCCTCCTTTTATGAGTTCGCTACGGTGGTTTTCGTCTTTAAACACCAGCATCATTTTTTGCGCAATGTCTTCAAAATTTTCCGGGTCTGCATACAATGCGGCATCACCAGCTATTTCATTGAAAGCCCCGGAGATGCCACTGATCACCGGCACTTCGCATTGCATAGCCTGTAAGGGGAAAACAGCCAGGCCGTCATACAGGCAGGGATAAACGAACGCATAGGCTGCAGCCGTAATTTTCGCCAGGTCTTTAGCCGGTACATCCATTAATACACTTACCTCTTTCCGGTATTTATACGTTTTCAAATTCTCCATAAAGGAATCCTTAGCTGGTACCATCGGGGATGCAATTATTAACTGCATATTGCTTTTTTGTCTTTTCTTAAAAAAAGAAAATGCCTTTAGTAAATTAACCAGGCTATACCGGGAATGGATTTCCCCGTTGAAAAAAAAATATTCCTTACCATCCGCATATTTTTCTTTGATTGATTCCTTTTCTTCCCAACCAACAGGCCGAAACAATTCGGATATGGGCATTTGAAGCGGTTGGATTTTACCGGTGTCAATTGAATACCGTTGGATAATTTCTTTTGCAAGAAAATCAGAACCGGTGAAAATTGTATTTGCCTTTTCGAGAAATGCCGGCATATTTTTCTTAAAAAAAGAATGTACGCTTTTTGAAAAAAAAGCCGGATAACTTATAAAAGAAAGATCACGGATAAAAATATGCTGGGCTATTTTCGTGCGCAAAGAGCATATTCCATCGGTATGTAAAATCGCATCAGCCTTATGTTTCCCGGCGATAGCGGGCAATGTAAAATCAAGCCAGAGTTTCCACGCCAACCTGTTATTTGCCTTTGGAGTTGCATTTACACGAACTATATTTTTTGCAGGAGGCGCATCGGCCACAGCCGGGCGGTTACCTATAAAGATAAACTGGTGAGCCGTTTGAAATGTTGCAGTCTTTACTAAGTAATCATAAAAATAATCATGCCCGGCCTGCTGTAAAAACTTGATGTAGTTAATCGCAATAATCATTCAAAGGAACTATTTTGGAAAGGCTGGTGTAAAAGAAGTTTCTTTTTCTACGATCGGAAGTATCCCTGCCGCCGCAGATGCCAGCGTGCCGGATAGCATCAGCAAAATGGAACTTTATTTAAGCACTTTCATTTTTACTGTTTCAATCCTGGTATCCGTTACGTTTAAAATATCAAACTGGTAATTACCTACGGTAAAGGTTTCCTTTTGCTTGGGTATTTCATCGCGGTTTTGGATAATAAAACCGCTGAGTGTTTCTGTTTCTTCACTATCTGGAAATGGCAGATCGTATTTTTCGGTAATATAATCCAGCTCCAGCCTGCCACTAAAAATAAATTCGTTGGTCGCCAATTGCTTTTCAACAAACTCTTCGGTATCGTACTCATCTTTGATATCACCGAATATTTCTTCCAGCAGGTCCTCCATTGTAACAATACCGGCAGTTCCTCCAAATTCATCCACCACCCATGCGATGCTTTTTCTTTCCTTGCTAAACTTAGTCATTAAATCTGTTGCACTCATGCTTTCCGGAATAGTAGGTATGGGAAGCAATATAGATTGAATATCCGCAGGGTTTTTAAACAGGTCTAACTGGTGGACATACCCTATTATATTGTCAATATTTTTTTCATAAACCACCAGCTTACTTAACTTGGTCAGTATAAACCTGTCTTTTACCGTTTCGATATTGGTACTGATATCCACGCCATCGATTTCCTTCCTGGGTATCAGGCATTCCCTGATCCTTTTTTCACTTAAGGAAAGGGCGTTTTCAAACAGCTCCTTATTAATTTCGGTAGTATCTTCTTCGTCGTGGTTCTTGCTTTGCTGAATAAAATGCTCCAGGTCAATTTTTGTGAATACATCTTTTTTTTCGTTCAGCTTTACATTAAAAATATATTTCAATATCCATTCTGCGATGTCTACAAAAAATGTAGCGACACCTGAAAAAGCAGTGAAAAAGAAATGGGTGATGTAGGTAATGAATCCGCTGCTGAGCATCGTTTCGTTTTTTGCCCTGAAGTAAGCTTTAAAAACGAATTCGAAAAAGAGCAGGCAAAAGGTAGAAACGATTGTTTCAATTACCAGGTGCAGATATGGGTTGGTAATATCCCAGCTATAGTCTCCAATTTGGTTATGCCATACCCCCGACATAAAATTGCTCCAGAATAAACCATAGATCACCATTATTACATTGAAACCTATGAGCGTGGTGCCGATAAAACGGGCTGGCTTGTCAGCATATTCACCCCATATCTTCCCGCTGTATGTCCCCTGCTTCTTTCTAAGTTCAATAGATAATTTATTGGCAGAAACAAAAGCCATTTCCACTCCCGAAAAAAAACCAATCAGGAGTAAAGAAATCAGTATTGCAAAAAGTGCTATCCAATCCATAAAGTAAATTTAATGAAGATCATTGATTTTTTCACTTAAACTAATTACTGCCGGATAAATTCCTCTACAATTGCAGTAGCCTCTTTGCAGGCTTTTTCCAGGTTGTCGTTTACAATCAGTTCATCAAATTGTTCCTTAAAAGAAATCTCATACGACGCTTTATTGATCCGGGCGGCAAGCGATTCAGGCGTTTCCGTGCCGCGGCTTTCCAGGCGTTTTTTTAACTCACTTACTGATGGAGGTTCTATAAAAAGGGTAATGCAGGAATCAGGATATTGCTGTTTTACATGGATGGCCCCTTTTACATCAATATCCAGCACCGGAATACGCTGCTCATCCCAAATACGCTGCAATTCACTCTTCAGTGTGCCGTAATATTTTCCTTCATACACCATTTCCCATTCAACAAACTCATTGTGCTGTATTTTTTGCTTAAAATCGTGTTCACTCATAAAGTAGTAATCGGTGCCGTTTTTCTCTATTCCTCTTGCCTGCCGGGTGGCTGCGGATATTGAGAAAGCGAGTTGGGGAAAAGTTTTCATCAGGTAACGGGTGATAGAAGTTTTTCCTGACCCGGATGGTGCAGTGATGATAATAATTTTATTTTGGATAGGCATGTGCAAAGAAAAGAAAAGATACTGAATTGAAGGTTGAAAGTTGAAAGACGGCTGAAGGTTAATGGTGTAAGGTTAAAGGTGTAAGGTTAATGGTGTAAGCTTAAAGGTATAAGGTTCATAGTTCATGGCTTTGAGTGTAGCCTGTATGGTTGACTGTTAAAAAGGTTATTACTTATGACGGTTATCATTCAGGCTTAAACCGGGAAATAAACTGAGTAAATATCTTAATTACAAAACACCTGGAATGTAGCAGGCCCTCTGTGAACCTTCAACCCTACACCTTCCACCTTCAACCATCTATCTTCCATCTTACACCCTTTTTATATCTGCTCCCAAAGCCTGCAACCTTGTATCAATATCCTGGTAGCCCCTGTCTATCTGTTCAATATTTTGAATGGTGCTTTTTCCTTCTGCGCTTAAAGCAGCGATCAGCAATGCCACCCCGGCACGTATATCCGGACTGCTCATGGTAATGCCTCTTAATTTTTGTTCTCTTTCCAAACCTATTACAACTGCACGATGTGGATCACACAATATAATCTGGGCTCCCATATCAATCAGTTTGTCAACAAAAAACAAGCGGCTTTCAAACATTTTCTGGTGTATCAGTACACTTCCTTTTGCCTGTATAGCAGTTACCAACACGATGCTAAGCAAATCCGGGGTAAAGCCCGGCCACGGGTGATCGTAAATGGTGAGTACCCCGCCATCCATATATTTTTGAATTTCGTACAACTCCTGTGAAGGAATATGAATATCATCTCCCGGAAAATCCATTTTAATCCCGAGTTGCTGAAATCTTTCAGGAATAACACCCAAATGTTCAAGACCAACATTTTTAATAATAATATCACTCTGCGTCATGGCAGCCAGGCCAATAAAACTGCCTACTTCAATCATATCAGGCAATATGCGGTGATTGGTTCCGCCAAGATAATCAACCCCGGTAATGGTAAGCATATTGCTTCCTATACCGCTGATGTTGGCTCCCATCCGGTTAAGCATTTTACACAATTGTTGCAGGTAGGGTTCGCAGGCTGCATTATAAATGGTAGTAATGCCGGTTGCCATTACCGATGCCATTAAAATATTAGCCGTTCCGGTTACACTTGGTTCATCTAATAAAATGTTAGTTCCCTTTAACTCTTTGGCTGCCAGGTAAAAAAAGCCATCCGGGTTGTACTGAAACGAAGCGCCTAATTTTTCAAACCCCATAATATGGGTATCCAATCTTCTCCTGCCGATTTTATCACCACCCGGCTTGGGGATATATGCCTTTTTAAACCGCGACAACATAGGCCCGGCAAGCATTACCGAGCCCCGTAGTTTGCCACTTTTTTTATGATACGCTTCACTGCTTAGATAATCAACATCTACATCATCCGCCTGGAAGGTGCAACTGGTTCTGCCGGTACGGTCAATTTTCACTTTCATTTCCCCCAATAATTCTATCAGCAGGTTTACATCAATAATGTCAGGAATATTATCTATATAAATTTTCTCCGAGGTAAGCAATACGGCAGAAATAATTTGTAGTGTTTCGTTCTTGGCTCCCTGGGGAATAATTTCGCCGGACAATCTTTTGCCGCCGGTAACTTCAAATGAACTCATACTGAGTTGTAGATTTAAAAATTGGTTATAAAAATAAAGCCCCAACGTTTGCTAACAGTCAGGGCTTATGCCTTTATTCAGTACTCAGTTTCAATTGATCAAACTGTTACCAGTAAAGTCAATTGGAATTGATTAGATCAATATCTTTTTTTAAAATTCCGGTTATTATTATTCCGGTTGTCTCCGCTACCACCACCTGGCCGGTTATCCCTGCCGCCACCAATACCACCGCGATTATCACGTTGTCCGCCTCCACCGCTGCGGTTATCTCTTCCACCTGTATTATTTCTTGCTCCAAAGTTCTTCCTGTAACCACCGGTGCCACCGCTTCTGTAATCATCCCTGTCTGGCCGGTTATCTGTTCTGTGTTTTACAAACGGACGGTTGTTAAATTCTAACTGCCCTTCTGTAATAGTTTGCAATTCACTTTGAATATTGTCATCATGAACTAACTCCTTATGCCAGTTGCTGTAGGTAAGCTTCATATAATAAGCGATTGCATTGGCAAAGCCCTGGCGTTTCTCCGGGTTTTCTTCCTTCAGTGCCTTGTTAATCACTACTTCGATATTCTTACCTAAATGATTGAATTTGGGATATTTTTTTGGGTACCCCAATGGCTCCGGCTTTGCCTTCAGTGTTTCCCTGGTGGGAATAGGATACGGGCTTTCCACATCCAGTTTAAAATCGCTTATCAGGAAAAGATGGTCCCATAATTTATGGCGAAAATCCTCTACGTTTTTTAAATGCGGGTTTAAAAAACCCATCAGTTCAATCAATGCCATCGCATTGCGCTGGCGTTTTTCTTTATCTTCAATACTTAGCAGATATTCCACCATTTTTTGTATATGGCGGCCATATTCTCTCATCGTTAAATGATTGCGAGTGGTATTGTACTCCATATTCTCTACGTTCAACATATCAGCAAATGTACTAAAAAGCTATACATGCAACAAGTTTAGCTTAGATTCTATAATAATTTTAAACTTCTTTGTGAAGGATATACTTTTTTCTGCTCACCACAAAAGCGATTATTCCTCCCACGCTATCAGCGGCCCAGTCAAAAAGATCGAAACTACGTCCTGGTATCCAGAATTTTTGAATAAATTCTGTTGATATACCCCATAGCGAAGTGGCAATTGCTACCCGGATGAAGAACTGCAATTTTTCGGTTGGTTCCATTGGCGAAAGGGCTACCGGTAACATAAACAGAAATGCCAGCAAACCAAAAATTCCGGCATGCACCCATTTATCAAGATAAATTTTGTCGAACCAGTTGGAAACAGGAATATTTTGACCAGGCATGCAGATTAATACCAGTACAATAAAAAACCAGGCAATGCCTGGTATAAATTTAATCATCTTAATTCGCTTCATTCAGGTTGAAGTTTAAAATTCCTGTCGTTTTAAATCGAAAGAAACATTCCTTGTTAGAAGTAAATATTAGTTAAAAGCCGCTTATCCAACCAGGGCCGTATATGCTTCTGCATTCATTAATTTTTCAAAATCCGCTTCGTTGTCTACAGTCATTTTTATCATCCAGCCTGCTCCGTAAGGATCTGTATTTACCAGTTCGGGTTGAGCTTCCAGTGCCGGATTTATTTCGGTGATGGTTCCGGATAAGGGTAAAAAAAGATCACTCACCGTTTTAACGGCTTCCACGGTACCAAACACTTCTTCGGCAGCCAGCGATTTTCCTTTGGTAGCAATATCCACATATACGATGTCCCCTAATTCGCCCTGGGCAAAATCTGTAATGCCGATAGTAGCTGTATTACCTTCTAATGATACCCACTCGTGGTCTTTTGTGTAGTGTAGATTTTCTGGAACGTTCATAATATTTAAATTGAAGGGATTGGGCCCTTGTTATTTGAAAATAAGTTGCTGCAAATTAACTGATTTTTTTGTTCCCCGGCTGAATGAATTATCTGTAAGGGAATACGCCACCTTTTTACTTCCACATTATTTAATTACCTCCATTTTCATATGAATGTCTTTCAACGGGCGGTCAAAATTATTTTTTTCTGTTCCGGCAATCTGGTCTACTACTTCAATGCCGGATTCCACTTCACCAAATACCGTGTAGTTCATATCGAGGTTGGGCGTACCGCCAAGCATTTTATAAGTCATCCGTTTGGCGGGAGAAAGATAAGTACCCCGCTGCATTTGAATCATGTTCAATTCGTCCTCAGCATAAGGCTTACCCTGTACAATATAAAACTGGCAGCCGCTGCTTGCTTTTTCTGGATTATTAGTTCTTGCAGCCGCCAATGCCCCTTTTTTATGATATAAAGTGGAATCAAATTCTGCAGGTATAGTATAGCCTGCATCACCTTTGCCCAGCATAATATCCGGCAAGGCATTTCTACTTTCCGGGTCGCCACCCTGAATCATAAAACCTGCGATCACCCGGTGAAATAATAAACTATCATAAAAATGGCTGTTTACCAGCTTAATGAAATTATCCCGGTGCAGGGGTGTTTTATCCGATAACCGAACTACAATTTCACCCAGGTCCGTCGTTATTTTTACCCTTGTACCAGGTGCCTTCACTACAGGAAGGATGGCAGTTTTGGAAGTGGTGGCAAGTTTAGCTTTAGGTGCAGGTTTTCCTTTTACAGGTACCACCGGCTTTTTTTTAACCACATTTTTCTTTACCTGTGCATGGGAAATGACTACACCTGATAAAATAAGTACTGTAAAAATAAGTCTGCTGAAAATACGCATAGGGTTTAATTGTCATTTTTAAAAAACTGATCAAAGTAAAGCAAAACATGGTCTTTTAAAAAATTTTCCTGCTCATACACGTTAAATTCCGGAAGGGCTTTTAATTGTTTGAAATGTGGCCAGCCCTCTTCATCATAGCCTTCCAGTATATAATAATCGCTCTGCATCAATACCGTACATACCGCTATATGCATGAGGTCCTGTTTTTGCTCCTTGGTGTATACCTGTTTTCCGCTACCCAATTCCTGAACCCCTATTAAAAAAAGCACGCCATCCATATCTGGTTTAATGCCATATGTTTCTTTTAATTTAATCCGGAGTTTCAGCCACCTAACCTGTAAATCGTCTTTTGCCTGTTGCATTTTGCAAATATAAATTTAAATGCACCATACATTAATAAATCAACTTCTAAAAACAGGCTTCATACTTTACCTTTGGCAAAATTTTAAAAAAATGTTACAGATCAGTTTTATCCGGCAGCACGTTGAGTTAGTAAAAGAAAAGTTAGGTGTACGGTATTTCAGCGATATTTCAATAGTGGATAAAGTAGTGGAACTGGATGAGCAATTGAGGAAGTTAAAAGTGGAAACAGAAACCCTGCAGGCGGAAATGAATGCTGCAAGCAAGGAAATTGGTTTACTGATGGGTAAGGGCGAGAGAGAACTTGCTGAACAAAAAAAGCAGCAGGTAGCACTTAGTAAAACCAATATCCAGCAACTGAATGAGCAATTAAATACAACTGAAAAACAATTGCACGATGAGATCATAAAATTACCCAACCTTCCACATGTATCGGTAAAAAAAGGAAAAACACCGGAGGAAAACGAAGTGGTAAGGGAAGGAGGAACAAAGCCTGAGTTGCCGGAAAATGCAGTTCCCCACTGGGACCTGATAAAGCAATACGGCCTGGTAGATTTTGAAACCGGCGCTAAATTAACGGGAAGTGGCTTTCCATTATACAAAGGAAAGGGTGCCAAATTGCAAAGAGCGCTGATACAATATTTTTTAGATTATAATACTACAGCCGGTTACACCGAGTACCTGCCACCGCTGATGGTAAATGAAGCATCTGCTTACGGCACCGGGCAGTTGCCGGATAAAGAAGGGCAAATGTATCATGTAACCGCAGACGGTTTGTATTTAATACCTACCGCGGAAGTGCCTGTTACAAATATTTACCGGGATGAAATTGTAAAGGAAAGTGATCTGCCGGTGATGATGACCGCTTACACACCTTGTTTTAGAAGAGAAGCAGGAAGCTTTGGAAGCGACGTTCGTGGATTGAACAGGGTACACCAGTTTGATAAAGTAGAAATCATACAATTGGTTCATCCTGGCGAAAGCTATATCGTATTGGAAGCAATGGTGGATCATATCGAAAAACTATTACAATCCCTGGAACTACCGTACCGCATACTGCGTTTATGCGGGGGTGATATGGGCTTTACCAGCGCACTTACCTACGATTTTGAAGTATATAGTGCTGCACAGCAAAAATGGCTGGAAGTAAGCTCTGTAAGTAACTTCGAAAACTTTCAAACCAGCCGGATGAAGATACGGTTTAAAGATACCGGAGGTAAAACACAGTTGTTGCATTCCTTAAACGGATCATCCCTTGCACTGCCAAGAATTGTCGCTGCTTTATTGGAAAACAACCAGTATGAAACGGGTATACGATTACCGGAAGTGTTGCATCGTTATTTTGGAGCCCCTTCTATTTAAATAGCTTCCTTGTTGTAAAAAAGCCAACCTTTAAAAGTTGGCTTTTTTAATTTTGAGTTAATCCTGTAAAGTTGCTTACCCATTCACTTTTACTAAATCTCCCTGTTTTTCCAATTGCCTTATTCTCCGGTTCATCACGTAAAACCATAAGGGCGGCAGCATGGCAAGCATCATACTTCCGGGGTAACCGGTAGGCAACTGCGGCGCATCGGGATGGTTTTGCAATACCTGGTATTTTCTGCTGGCGAGATAATGATGATCGCTGTGCCGGCTCAATTCAAACAACATCAGGCGGCCGAGGATATGATTACTATTCCAGCTATGGTGCGGCATGGCCCGCTCGTATTTTCCAGGGCCGGTAGCTTGTCGCTGAAGGCCGTAATGTTCAATATAATTCACTGTTTCCAGCAATATAATTCCCATAGCTGCGGCACATAAAAACCACATCATTACAGTGAAACCGAAAGCAACATAAATCAACACTACGAATAAAACTTGTATCATATGCGCCTGAAGCATTTCATTCTTCCAATGCATTACACCAAAACCTTTTTTTAGTATATCATCATTGGCAATTTTCCATGCCGACAAGTATGATAAAATAATGGTACGGAAATAAAAAATATAAACCGGCTCATTATACCGGGCGCTGCTGGGATCTTCAGGCGTTGCTACATTTTTATGGTGCCCCTTATTGTGCTCTATAAAAAAATGCATGTACAAAGAAGTAAGCAGGGAGGCTTTTGCAAGGCCTTGCTCAAATTTATTTACCCGGTGGCCCAGCTCGTGCCCGATATTGATGCCAAAGGTACCGCACAACAAACCCATTGCGGCAACCCGTCCTGTAATTTCCCAGCCGTTTAGCAAATCGGTTTTCATCGATTGTAAAAAGACAAAAAGCGCAATAAACTGGAGTACCACAAATGCGTACAGCATCCAGTCGTACACCTTATCTTTTTTAGCCAGTTCTTCTTCCGCAGCGTTCATATTTTTTTCATCCGGTTTCAACACCAGTTCTGCCAGCGGCAGAATGATCCATGCATATATTACCGGTGACCAGGTTAACCAACCATGAGAAAAAAAAGCAACAAAAGCCAACACATAAATGGTGGCAGGAGAGAGATATTTAAATGCTTTAACGTTCATGTAACAACCGTATGTTGCTACAAGTTAATTAAATCAGTTTAAATAATTAATTTACGTTCAATTAACAAGGCAGCTATTTTCAACTGCTCATTAAACTAATTTATAAAGTACCCGTCATACGAACCTTAACCACGAAAACGGTTTCATCTAAAACTATCCTATCGCATGCAAGTTTCAAACAGGTTAAAAAATCAACATCTATTGTGGAGGGCAGCTTTTGGCCCGATGGCTGAAAATGTAGCAGATCTTGACGGCATGTCTCAAAAAAAATTATGGGAATTGTTGGTAAAAACTTCTTCAAAAAATCCGGAAAAAATAGATGTGGCCTCCAACCTGTTTGATGGCCTGGTAAAAGGCATCCAGGATCTTAGTCAGCTACAAAAATTAACCGCCGAACAGAAGAAGGCAATGCAGCAACAATCGAGGGAAGATATTAAAAATCTGAACCTACGCTGGATGGATGAAATGATCAACAGCGAAGCACAGTTTAGGGAAAAAATGAGCTTGTTCTGGCATGGCCATTTTGCCTGCAGGGTAATCAATATTTTTTACCAGCAGCAGTTATTGGATGTGATTCGAACAAATGCTTTTGGCAATTTTGGAGATCTTCTGAGAGCAGTAAGCAAGAGCCCGTCCATGCTGCAGTTCTTAAATAACCAGCAAAACCGCAAACAACGACCCAACGAAAATTTTGCCAGGGAAGTAATGGAACTGTTTACCATGGGGAGAGGGAATTATACAGAACAAGATGTAAAGGAAGCAGCCAGGGCCTTTACCGGCTGGGGCTTTAACCTGCAGGGCGAATTTGTATTCCGTAAAAACCTGCATGATGAAGACAGCAAAACATTCCTGGGCAAAACGGGCAATTTTGATGGTGACGATATCATAACTATTTTACTGGAACAAAAGCAAACGGCCCTTTTCATTACCCGGAAAATTTACCGCTATTTTGTAAACGAAACCGTGGATGAAAAAAAAGCAGAATGGCTGGCTAGCCGGTTTTATGAAAACGGGTACGATATCAAAAAATTAATGGAGGATATTTTTACCAGTGATTGGTTTTACAATGAAAAAAATATCGGCACCAGGATAAAATCACCGGTTGAGCTATTGGCAGGAATCCGGCGGCTACTGCCTATGGAGCTGGAAAACAATGCCGCACAATTATTATTTCAACGGGCCCTGGGGCAAATACTATTTTACCCACCCAATGTAGCGGGCTGGCCCGGTGGCAGAAGCTGGATCGACAGCAGCACACTCATGTTGCGGTTGCGCATTCCACAAATCATTACTGCAAATGAAGCCATCAATATTCGTCCGAAAAGCGATGATGATGTTATGATGGGTATGATGACGGAGGAAAAAATAAAGCAGCAAAAGAAAGCGACCGCGGCGATTAAAAATGGAGCGGCAGTAGTGGATTGGCAACTGCCGGTGAAAATATTTGAAAAGGTATCCAGGGAAAACCTGCTGCCAAAAATTTCAGAAACAATACTGCAAACAAAAAGCAGAACAGGCAGTAACCTGTTGGCAAAATACCTCAACAATGAAAGCAGGGAAAATTACATTAAAAGCGCTGTTATTCATTTGATGAGTACACCGGAGTACCAGTTGTGTTAAAGGCCGCCCCCATCCCCTGAAGGGGAGAAAAGGCATAGCTTTTCAGATTTGGTATATTTCATATAGGGAAAGAGGGAAGTCTACCAGATAATAAAAGTGATTAAATTTCACAGAGTCAAGCTCCCCTCGCCTTTGGAGAGGGGCTGGGGGTGAGGTGAACGCATCGGGAAATTTACCCAACCTTTATTTTGAATTAAATTAAACGCTTCAATCATGCTTATCAAACGAAAAGAATTTTTACAGATCGGTTCATTGGCTACCGCATCTTTTATGTTGCCCAAATTTTTAAAAGCTTTTGAAAAACCAATGATGGTGCCGCCGGGTAATAAGGTAGTGGTGGTAATACAATTTAGCGGCGGTAACGATGGGTTGAATACCGTGATTCCTGTTCAAAATGACATCTACTATAAAGCCAGGCCGAGGTTGGGTATTACGAAAGACAAAGCTTTATCACTCACCGGCGAAGCAGGCCTCAATCCCGCACTGGAAGCGTTTAAAGGACTATATGATGAAGGCAACCTTGCCATCATGAACAGTGTGGGTTATCCCAACCCCGACCGCTCACATTTTAGAAGTATGGATATCTGGCATAGTGCCAGTAACAGCAGCGATTACGTGAATACGGGCTGGATTGGCCGTTACCTGGATGCCCAGTGTAAAGGATGCGATAAACCAACGCAGGCGGTGGAGATCGATGACATTTTAAGCCTTGCTTTAAAAGGTGACAACAACAACGGGCTGGCGTTTAAAGACCCCCGTAAATTATATAATACCAGCAATGAAAAATTTTTCAGGGACATCAATGCAGATCACCATGCAGGCGAGGAAACGGCCGACTATCTCTACAAAACCATGAGCGGAACGCTCAGCAGTGCAGACTATATTTTTCAGCAAAGCAAATTGAATCCCACCAATGAAGTGTATCCTGGAACTGAATTGGGAAAAGATTTAAAAACCATTGCATCGTTGATTCTATCCGACATCAATACCAAAGTATACTATGTTTCGCTGGGCAGTTTTGATACGCATGTAAACCAGGAGAATCAACAGAAAAGATTGTTTACTGAACTGAACGATGCGGTAAAAGCATTTACTACCGACCTTAAAAAGAACAACCGTTTTGAAGATGTACTGATGATGACCTTTAGTGAATTTGGAAGAAGGGTAACACAAAATGCAAGTGGTGGAACAGACCATGGCACCGCCAACAATATGTTTTTTATCAGTGGCGGATTAAAAGAAAAGGGGCTGCTCAATGCAATGCCCGACCTCGCCGATTTAAATGAAGGCGACCTCAAACACAAGGTGGATTTTAAGGATGTATATGCAACCGTTTTAAGTAAATGGTTGCATGCAGATGATAAGATGATTTTGGGAACAAAACATGCATATCTTAATTTCATCTAAGCAAATTGATCATTTCATCCGGGTGTTTGTTTTTTTGTCCGGGCTAAGAAGCAATGTGGAACTGCGGTGGCGTCGCACACTTGTGCTTAATACCATTCATGAACTTTTATCCCATCTTGTTTTAAAATACGAATTGGCTGATAAAATATGCCCAACTGAAAAATACGTATAACGCTTCTTCAAACTGCCAGAAAAAAAGGCGGCCAAAATTGGCCGTCTTTTAAATTACACTTCAGATAAATCAATTATTTCTTCAAGGCAGTTTTATACAACATCCAACCCATCCCTGCAAAAAATGCTACACCCAACATAAAATAGCCGTAGGTGCCGATGCCATGTTCAATACCCGCTTCCATACTCACTGCTTTTAAAAACCGTTCACCCCCCTCGCTGCCAGATACAAATGCTATGATAACGCCTGCCACCGCTCCACCGGCAACAAGACCGGTAGCAAATAAACTACCCTTCCCCAATTCATCATCTTCGGGAGTTGTATTCACATTTTCCTTTTTCTTTTTAAGATCAACCAACCCCTTGATTGCCCCACCAATTGCTATCGGTAAAGTAGTTGATAAAGGGAGATATGCCCCCACCGCAAAACTTAAAGATTTAATTCCACAGAGTTCCATTACTACGGCAAGAAAAATGCCCACAAAAACATACTGCCAGTCTAAGTTCTGCGATTGAATTCCTTTTATTAAAGTTGCCATCAGTGTAGCCTGTGGTGCAGGATACTTATCGGTTCCAATAGCATGATTGATTCCCTGGGCGACCATTTCTGCATTCGGTTTATCCAAATATTTGATAGTAATACCAATAACAATGGATGAAACAATGGCGCCAATAAACAACGCTATCTGTTGATTGCGTGGTGTGGCTCCTATTATATAGCCACTTTTTAGATCCTGTGAGGTTGCACCCGCATTTGCCGCCGCTATACAAATCATTCCACCAACTACCAATACCAGCGGCTCGTACACTTCGCCTGTCCAGCCTACAGCCATAAATATCAAACTCGTACCCATCACCGTGGCAATCGTCATACCGCTAATTGGATTATTGGAAGACCCTATCAATCCTACAATCCTCGATGAAACAGTTACGAACAAAGCCCCGAAGATTATTACCAGCACACCAATTAATATCTTTTGTAAAATACTATCCCCGGGAACCTGTGGTAAAACAGCAATTAATGCAATCAGAGCTAAACTACCAAACCCTACCACTTTTAAACTAAGATCCTTTTCGGTTCTTAATGTAATGCCATTTTCGCCGCTTAAGCTTTTTAAAGAACCAATACTTCCTTTAATCGATTTCACGATCGTTGGCAATGTTTTTAACAATGTGATGATACCCCCTGCAGTAACTGCACCAGCACCGATCAGCCGTATAAATGCATAATAAATGGCTGCCGAATAATCGTTAAAAGTATGCGTGGTGGCATTCCACCCGCCCTTGCCTCCATCCTTTGTAATATCTGCCAGGTATCCAAGCTTAACCAACTGGGTGGCGATTGCGTCTGCTGGTACTAAAAATGATAAAAGCGGTATCAATACCAGCCAGCTTAATACACCACCTGCCACCAATACACCTGCGATACGGGGACCAATAATATATCCCACACCTAAATATTCCGGGGTAATTTCCCCGCTTATTTTAGCGGAAGGGAAAAATTTATTGGTTTGCTTTGTAAGAAAAAAAGGCGTTTCTGCAATTACCCGCAATATCTTTTGCAATATCGCATATCCAAATGCCACACCCAATCCCCAGAAAGCGGTCCTGGCAAAATCACCGCCTTTTTCGCCGGCTTTTAATACATCCCCACAAGCGGTCCCTTCCGGATAAGGCAGGGTCTCATGCTCATTTACAATCAATGCCTTTCTCAAAGGAATCATTAAAAGCGTGCCCAACATCCCCCCCACAATTGCCAAAATCAAAATGGTGAGGTAATTAAAATAAGATGCACTGTCCGGGGAGGATAGAAATAAAAACCCCGGCAGCGTAAATGACACTCCGGCTGCAATACTTTCACCCGCACTACCCGTTGTTTGTATGATATTATTTTCAAGAATGGTGGTTTTGAAATATTTCCTTCCCAGTGTGATGGCGATAACCGCAATGGGTATGGAGGCGGAAACAGTTAACCCCGCTTTTAATGCCAGGTACACGGTGGCAGCGCCAAATATTACCCCAAATAAACTGCCCAGCAAAATTGACTTCACGGTCAATTCCTTCATGATCGTTTGCGGGGATACAAATGGATGGAATAGTTTTTTCTCAGACATTTAATAGTAGTTTTAGTAAAGGAAAAAAATAGAAAAGGCGATACATCCAGTACCGCCTTTTAATAAGCTAAATATATTTATGCCGAACCCGTTTTCTCTTTTACAATCGCGTTCAGTGTTTTCAATCTCGAGTAAATTAATATCCCCCCAACAAAGGCGGCGGCTACTAAAATGAGGAAGAATATTTTTTTATCTGTAAAATCATCCCAGAAACCGGTCATAACGCCGGCCACTTTTCCGCCGATGGAAGTGGATAGAAACCAGCCACCCATCATGAGTGCTGTAAGCCTGGCAGGCGCCAGTTTTGACACAAACGATAAACCGATCGGGCTCAAAAATATTTCGCTGATGGTGAATACAAAATAAGTACCCCACAACCATATCGGGGACGCTTTATGTGTGTAGATAGATGGTACCGACATTACAGCAAAAACCATTACCAGCGCCGATAAACCGGATATAAACATCGCCATTCCAAACTTGGATGCGGTAGTAGGTTCCTTTCCTTTTCTTCGCAGATAATCGAATAAGGGCACAAACACCAGGGTAAGTACTACGATAAATAAGGGATTAATGGATTGAAACAATTCGGTATTGGTAAGCTTTACATCCTTGCCGCCCGGCCATTCTTCTTTTGGTACATTATTGAAATAAGGATCTGGCCCCATTACTTTTACCTGGTTGCCCTGCGCATCTTTTACCTCTACAAAATGCTCATCTACCTGGTTCACCAGCCTGGGCGTATCCGTTACCAACTGCATGGGAAAAAGTGCACCTGTTATTTTCGCCGTGGTTTCTGACGCTACCCGGTCGGTGTGCTTTTCGGCCCAAAGCGTAAGCCCCGTAGCATTTTGATTGTATATGGTCCAAAATGCGATGGCTATTGCAAAAATAAACAACAACGAACCGATCCCTTTTTTATCCTGGCCCTTGGCTTTTACCCAAAGTGAAATGTAAAATGCGATGATTGGTAAACAGGCAAAAATGAATGCATCGTTGGCCTGGCTGCCCATAAAGGAAGCGCCAAAAATTTTGGTTGGCAAAACCCATCCGATCATTGCGGCAATGATGGCAGGTAAAAAAACATAGCCTAATATCTGCCCCACCGACATATCTTCCTTCTGTGCCTCCTTCTTTATATCGGCAGCTTTTATGTCTTTTAGATTAGCTGCTAAAAAAATCAACCCGATAACCAACCCAAACCCGGCGGCTGAAAATGCCCAGCCCCAGCCATATTTATTGCGCAGGTAAGCTGCTACGAAATTGCATACAAAAGCCCCGATATTGATGCCCATGTAAAAAATATTGTACGCATTATCTTTTAATGGTTTCAGGTCTTCCCGGTTATAAATATTTCCCAGCAACGTGGATATGTTTGGCTTAAAAAAGCCATTGCCCACAATGATTAGTCCGAGGGCAATAAACATCGCTGTATTACCGGGCAATGATAAACAGAAGTAACCAGCGGCCATTAAACTTCCTCCCAAAAAAATTGATTTTACATATCCCAGGTAACGGTCAGCTATTAATCCGCCAATAAACGGGGTAAGATAAACGAGCGCAATAAAACTACCAACGATATCGGCCCCTACTCTTTCATCAAAACCTTTGCCGCCGGTTTTAGTGTCAATTGTATAGAGCAATAAAATGCCCACCATCAGGTAATAAGCAAACCGTTCCCACATTTCGGTAAAAAATAATACATAGAGCGCTTTCGGGTGTTTGCCGGTCTTGATCGTTTCAGTCATGAAGTTTTTATTTATGAATGATAATTGATTTTAATCCCTCAAAGTAGCAAATTTCTTCTTACCAAATCAAAAGCTTTCGGTCAATTTTAAAATTCCGGCAAATAAATTGAATTGCCACTTATAAAAATAATATGGTAAACTGTTTGAGTAACTTTAATTTCGTTTCATAAGCCTATATTTATATTTTATAACCCCCTATTTTGTTCATGAATATTCTTTTAATTGGCAGTGGTGGCCGTGAGCACACCTTAGCCTGGAAATTAAAGCAAAGCCCCCTCTGTAAAAAATTATTTATTGCGCCCGGTAATGCAGGCACTGCACAGGTTGGCACTAATGTACCCATTGCCATCACCGATTTTAACGGGCTTTCCGCTTTTTGCATCAGTAACAATATCGAAATGATGATTGTGGGCCCGGAAGAGCCACTGGTAAAAGGCATCTATGACTTTTTTTCAACCGATCCCCTTACCGCTAAAATACATGTAATCGGCCCTTCTAAAGAAGCTTCCCGGCTGGAAGGAAGTAAGTCCTACGCCAAAGCATTTATGCAACGGCACAATATTCCTACCGCCGCTTATCGTGAGTTTGATGCTGCAAATTTTGAAGAAGGAGTTAATTATATTCGGAATCATTCGTTGCCCGTGGTATTAAAGGCCGATGGACTGGCTGCAGGTAAAGGCGTGGTGATTTGCAATAATCATATTGAGGCCCTGGCCGAATTTGAATTAATGATTCAACAAGCCAAATTTGGCGAAGCCAGCAAGCGGGTAGTGATTGAACAGTTTCTAGATGGCATCGAGTTAAGCATGTTTGTATTAACGGATGGAAAAAATTATGTATTACTTCCGGAAGCCAAGGATTATAAAAAAATCGGCACCGGCAATACCGGCCCAAATACCGGAGGAATGGGAGCGGTAAGCCCTGTGCCATTTGTAAATGACGCCTATTTGGAAAAAGTAAAAAAAGCGATCATTGAACCAACTATTGCGGGCTTAATTTCTGAAAAACTGGACTACAAGGGCGTTGTATTTATAGGATTGATTAATGTAAATGGAGAGCCGTTCGTAATTGAATACAATTGCAGGTTTGGCGATCCGGAAACGGAAGTCATCATCCCCCGGGTAGAAAATGACCTGGTGGAGATTTTATTGGCTACCTCACAACAAAGATTAAATGAAGTAACCATTAAAACCAGTCCACAGGTAGCCGTAACAGTGGTGGCAGTAAGCGGGGGTTATCCAAATGATCATGAAACAGGCAAAGAAATTCACGGTTTAAATGGCTCAACAATTGATGGAACCATTATTTTTCATTCGGGCACCCGGCTTGAAAACAACAGGGTACTGTCAAGCGGTGGAAGGGTATTGGCCATTACCTCGCTGGGAGATAATATCAGGGAAGCAGTGGAACAATCCAATTATATGCTGGAACAAATCTTTTTTGAGGGTATTTATTTCAGGGACGATATTGGTTTTGAATTCAGGTAATACGGTTGTTAGTTGATAGTTGGCGGTTGATAGTTGTGCGTTGCAGGCTGATCTTTGATAGTATTTGATTTAATGACAGCGAACCTCTATTTGCGGCCATTAACAATCTGCTATTGACAATTAAACACCCACCCGCAAACCATCAACTATCAACCATCAATTATCAACATTGCCATTCCACAAAATATTGAGAAATAAAGTATTTGCCGTTGTTAATTCAAATAATTTACATCAACTTTGCCCAATTATTTACATTCGATTTTTCTCTATATAAATTATGGGTCTTTTTAATTTTTTCACACAGGAAATTGCAATGGATTTGGGCACTGCAAACACCCTGATAATATTTAACGATGAAGTAGTTGTAAACGAACCTTCCATCGTTGCACTCGACAGAAATAATCCACAAAACATATTGGCAGTGGGTAAAAAGGCATTGATGATGCATGAAAAAACCCACGAAAGTATTCGCACCGTTCGCCCGTTGAAAGATGGCGTAATAGCAGATTTTAATGCTGCCGAACTGATGATCAGGGAAATGATCAAAATGATCTACCCTAAAAAACCATTGTTCGCCCCAAGCTGGAGAATGATGATCTGTATTCCAAGTAGTATTACCGAGGTTGAAAAACGTGCTGTTAGAGATAGTGCAGAACAGGCTGGCGCCAAGGAAGTGTACCTGATTCATGAACCAATGGCTGCGGCGTTGGGTATTGGTATTGATGTGGAAGAACCGGTGGGAAATATGATCATCGACATCGGTGGTGGTACAACGGGTATCACGGTAATTGCGCTTGCCGGTATAGTTTGTGATCAAAGTATTCGTATTGCCGGAGATGAATTTACAGCCGATATTATGGAAGCACTTCGCCGTTACCACAGTTTACTGATAGGTGAACGTACCGCGGAACAAATCAAAATACAGGTAGGTGCAGCGATGAAAGACCTCGAAAACCCACCGGATGATATCCCGGTAAACGGGCGTGATCTGGTAACGGGCATACCCAAGCAGGTATTTGTAAGTTACCAGGAAGTAGCCGAGGCCCTGGATAAAAGTATTTTCAAAATTGAGGAAGCGATCTTAAAAGCATTGGAAACCACACCGCCTGAACTGGCCGGAGACATCTATCGCCGTGGATTATACCTAACCGGTGGAGGATCACTTTTAAGAGGTCTCGACAAACGCATAGCGGCAAAAATAAAATTACCGGTACATGTGGCAGATGACCCGCTGAAGAGTGTGGTGAGAGGCACAGGCATCGCCTTGAAAAACTATGATAAGTATCCTTTTGTAATGCGGTAGGGATTTTTACTTCCTGTGCATTGCAAATCAGGTAGCTATCTTATGCCGTGATGTCGAAGTTATTAAAATATATCAGGTAATAATCCCCTCTGTTATTATGATCTATTGTTCCCCTTCAGGGGTTAGGGGCACATAAAGTTCATTTCTGGCATGAAGACTTTTCTATATTTCATCAGTTCAGGTTTCTCCACCCGGAGAAGGTTAGGAGGATCGTTGTATGCGTAACATTTTTCTATTCATCCGAAGTTATTTCAATTTCCTTTTCCTGCTGATACTGCAGGGGTTTTGTATCTATTTAATTGCGCATTATAACACCTATCACAATGCCGTGGCTTCAGGATTCATGAACGAGGTTACCGGCAGTATCAATACCCGTTATAACAAAATCGATTACTATTTTCAGCTTAAAAAAACGAATGAACAACTGGCCAAAGACAATGAGCGTTTGAGAAACCAGTTGAAATCCAATTTTGACAGGCCCGATACTGCCATCAAAATTGTTACAGACTCAATTCCTTACGACACACTCGGCAGTCGCCGTACATGGCAGTACCTGGCGGCCAAAGTGGTGTCCAATTCTGTTTCCGCTCAAAATAACTTCATCGTATTAGGCAGGGGATCAGCGCAACAATTAAAGAAGGATGACGGCGTAATTGATCCCAATAATGGCGTGGTTGGCATTGTAACAGACGTAAGCCCCAACTATGCAGTGGTAATGAGCCTGCTGCACAAAGACAGTAAAATAAGTGCCAAATTAAAAAAAGGCGGAGATGCAGGCCAGGTGGTTTGGGATGGTAAATATCCAAACCAGTTATTGTTAACCGATATCCGGAAAAGTGCAAAAGTGGCAAAAGGAGATACGGTGTACACCAGTGGATTTACCACTACCTTCCCTTATGGATTAATGGTTGGCACCATTGATGAAATACTCGCAGATAAAAGCACCAATAATTATATTATCAAATTGAAATCAAGCGCCAATTTTTACAACCTGCAATATGTATACGCCATTGAAAATTTTCAAAAAGATGAAATTAACCGGCTGCTTAAAAGTGCTAACAATAAAATCAATAATTAACCGGGCCCCGGCAAAATACAGATGAGTACACTGGTAAAAAATATAATCCGATTTGTAATACTCATACTGGTGCAGGTTTTTGTACTGGATAGAATTCATGTGCACTACATGGTAACACCCTACATTTACTACCTGTTTATTTTATGGATGCCTTTCAAACTTAGCCGGACGATCCAGATGCTGATAGCGTTCGCACTGGGATTCGCACTGGATAGCTTTCGGCACCATCCGGGCTTTCATGCCGCTGCCTGTGTACTCATGGCTTACTTCCGCCCTTTTCTAATCAATATTCTTATTCCGCAGGAAGGCGCAGACAATAACTACGAAGAACCTTCGGCTAAAAGCATGGGTGGTTTTATGCCATATATGTTGTATGCTGCGGTGCTTACCCTGGTTCATCATGGCTGGCTCTTCTTCCTGGAAGCCTGGGAGTTCGGCAATTTCTGGTACTTTATCATTAAAACTTTATTGTCAACTGCCATCAGTTTATTACTCATTATTGTCGTAGAATTGTTATTTTCCCGTAAGCAACAGTTTAGAACAAATACCGTTTAACTTATTACTGGTTGAAAGTTGATGGTTGATGGTTTACGGCTCATGGGAATTTTATAAATACAATGAATAAACCCGAAGAGAGTTTTTTTGAGCCGGGCTGAGGTATTTCTATTTAACTTCATAGGCGTCGCACTCTTGTACATTTTATCTATATGGAACAAAGTTATCGTCAATTGTTTAGACGTTGTTTTATACGAATGATAACAAACAAAAAATTGTAAACAGAAAACCGTAAACAAAAAAACCAAACAAAAAACAAACGCTTTGTCAGTCTTTAATCAGTCGCGGAAAAATGTTATCATGCTTGTATTTGCAAGCATGTTTGTGATCATCATATTACAACTGGCCAATTTGCAGCTTTTTTCCTCCAAGTATAAAATTATGGCTGAGGACCAGGGTAAATTCAGGAAAGTAATTTATCCTGACCGTGGCATTGTGTATGATCGCCAGCACAAGGCCATCCTGCAAAACATGACCATCTATGATTTAATGGTGGTGCCCAACAAAATCCGGGGCGTGGATACTGCTGCGTTGTGCCGGATACTAAATATCGATACCGCAACCTTTAGCAGGAGGATTGTAGATTTGATCATCCGAAACGGAAGGGCAAGGCCATCTATTTTTGACGGGCTGCTTACCGACGAAAAAATGGCGATGCTCAATGAAGCCATGTATAAATTTGTGCCGGGTTTTTATTTGCAGGAGCGGCCCGTTCGCAGCTACCCGGTAGATGCGGCCGGCAATATTCTCGGATATTTATCGGAGGTAGATACCAATTTTTTAAAATCACACAAGGACGAGGGTTACCAGATAGGAGATTATGCCGGTAAAACCGGGTTAGAACGTACCTACGAAAAAGTATTGATGGGACAACGCGGAATAGAATATTGGAAACGGGACAATAAAAACCGGTTAACAGAAAAGTTTGAAAAAGGCAAGTTTGATACCGCTGCCATTGCGGGCGACAACATGCATTTATCGCTTGACATTGCCCTCCAGGAATTTGGTGAAATGCTGATGCAGAATAAAGTGGGAGCAGTAGTTGCTATTGATCCCCAAACAGGGGGCGTACTGGCAATGATCAGCAGCCCGACTTTTAAACCTAAATACCTCACCGGCGCAGAGCGAAAAAAGCACTATGCAGAACTGCTACTCAATCCGGCGTTGCCGTTGCTCAATAGAACAGTGAATGCAAAATATTCTCCCGGCTCCACTTTTAAAACGTTGCAGGCCCTGGTAGGACTAAATGAAGGGGTGATCACTCCATCAACACCGTTTAGCTGCAGCGGCGCTTTTTACGGATGTGGTAAACCGATGCGTTGTCTCGATCCCGGTGTCTGGTCTTTAAAGGGAGCCATCACGCATTCCTGCAATACCTATTTTGCCAATGTAATGCAACGGGTAATCAATAATCCAAAATACCCCAACCTGGATAGTAGTTTAAACCAATGGGCCAGGTATATGATGGCATTTGGTTTGGGACATCGGTTGGGCATCGATGTGCCTACGGAAAGAAGTGGGTCCATTCCAAATGCCGGTACTTATAACAAGATATATGGCCAGGGGCATTGGAATTTTTGCACCTTTCGTTCTGTAAGTATCGGGCAGGGAGAAGTAGAAACTACCCCACTGCAGGTAGCGAATGAAATGGCCTACCTGGCCAATAAGGGCTGGTTTATTACCCCGCACATGGTTGATTCCATTGAAGGCGGTGATAAGTTTGGCTTGCTGCAAAAGTTTACGGAAAAACACCGTCCGCTTGATATACCGGATAGTGTTTTTGAAGCGGTTCATGATGGTATGCAAGGCGTAATGGATGGAGGTACCGGAAGGTATGCCCAGGTGCCAGGGGTGGTGGTATGCGGTAAAACCGGAACTGTTGAAAACGCTTACAATGGGGTAAAGCAAAAAGACCATGCATTCTTTGCTGCTTTTGCCCCGCGGGATAATCCTAAAATCGCCATCGCCGTAATTTGCGAAAATGCCGGTTTTGGTTCTACTTCTGCTGCGCCCATTGCCAGTTTAATGATTGAGAAATACCTCAAAGACTCTATTGTTGATAAAGCACGTAAGGAAAAGGTGGAGCAGATCGCCAACCTTAACCTGATACCCCCAAGAATATACAGGGAAATACGTAAGATGGATTCTATCCGGCATGCGAAAGACTCTACCTACCTGGCGTCAAAGGGCTATATCAAAATTGTAAAAGATTCGATTGGACTCGATGCAGATGACGAAGCAGACGCCATGGATAAATTAAAGAAAGAAAAGGATTCCAAAAAGGAACTGCCTAAAAAAGATACCAGTGACAATAAGAAGCTGGAAAAGTTGGAAGCGATTTTACCAAATGAAAAAAAGCGGCCCGAAGTAAGGGACACGGTAAAAAATGAGTGATGAATAATGAGTGATGAGTGATGAATGATGAGTGATGAATGATGAGTAATGAATGTCTTGGTGAATGAGTGAAGGGGCGAATAATTTATAATAAAAATATCAACAGAAAAATAAAAATGTATCAGAAAAATCCTGCATTGGGAAAAGGTGTTGATTGGGTATTAATATGGCTATATGCCATATTGGTAATGGTTGGGCTGTTGTGCATTTTTTCGGTGGAGTACCGCACCACGGATGGTGTAATAGATAGCTTTTTAGGATTTAAAAAAAATTACAGCAAACAGTTTTTTTATTTTATTACCTGCATTATACTGGCCACGTTTATTTTACTAACCGACAGTAAATTATATACGGCACTGGCTAATATTTCTTACCTGGTGGGCATCTTGTTGATACTGGCCACTTTTGCCGTGGGTAAAGAAATAAAGGGGTCCAAAAGCTGGATACCGCTGGGTTTTATGAACCTGCAACCGGTTGAATTGTGTAAAATATTCACCTCGCTGGCATTGGCAAAATACCTCGCTATGCCGGACCTCAATTTCAGAAAACCACACTCACAATTAATTGCAGCGGCCATTTCCTTAACACCGGCTGTTTTCTCTATTTTACAGGGCGAAACAGGCCTGGCGCTGGTTTATTTTTCATTCCTGGTTCCAATGTACCGCGAAGGGTTACCTCCCGGCTACCTGATTACCGGTTTTGCGATGGCGGCGCTGCTGATTGTATCCCTGCTGTTTACCACTAAAGTATTATTGATCTCATTTGCTGTACTGGGAGGCATATTCATCTACTTTAACCGCCGGCAGATAAAACGCAACAATACCATCTTAATCTGGGTGATCAGTATATGGGGCTTTTGCTCGCTCTTTGTTGGTATTGCGGTGCCCTTCGTTTTTAAAAATGTATTTAAACCCTACCAGGCCAATCGGATTTTTAGCATGGTAGGCGTTGACAACCCATTTGCGGATAAAAACGCGGTGGATTTATTAAGCCCGGAAGAACAAAAGGCCAAGCAGAAAAAATCGCAGCAACAGGATTACAATGTGAAGCAGTCAAAAATTGCGATCGGCTCAGGGGGAGTGTTAGGAAAGGGGTTTTTAAAGGGAACTCAAACGCAGGGTGATTTTGTTCCGGAGCAACATACCGATTTTATTTTTACCTCCGTCGGTGAAAACTTTGGTTTTTGGGGAAGCACTTTGCTGATGTTAATTTATATGGCACTCCTCTTCCGGATCATCATGATTGCGGAAAGACAAAGAAGCACATTTAGCAGGGTGTACGCTTACTGTGTAGCCAGTATTATCTTCTTTCACGTAGCAGTGAATATTTGTGTAACCATTGGTCTTGCCCCCGTAATTGGCATCACCCTGCCATTATTGAGCTATGGAGGATCTTCTTTATTAACTTTTACCATCCTGATATTTATACTGGTTAGGTTGGATGCCGACCGGCAAATGGTGCTTCGGTAAAAGCCCATCCCGAAGGAAGTGCATGGTACTTACACTAACCCTTTTCAATTAACTTTACAACGACACCATATTTATAAACAATCACTCCTGAAGTAACGGAGTATAAATTTCTCCGCCGCGGCGGAATAGGGGCATGAAAATAATACCTTTAAGCGAAGGCGCATTTACAGTAGATAAAACCAAACAGTTTGTTCCTTTTGATAAAGGGAATGATGATTTACAACAAAGAACCGTGGGCAGTTTACTGGTGGAGATACAACCTTTTTGCATCGTCACCTCCGCTGATATCATCATTATTGATACGGGTTTGGGATTCCTCAATACCGGTGGTACTTTACAAATTCATCAGAACTTATTGAACAACGATATCAATCCGATGGATGTTACCAAAGTATTGATGAGCCATTTGCACAAAGATCATTCCGGCGGCATCAGCCGGGAAGACAATGTACTCAAACAGCCGTTTCTCAATTTCCCCAATGCCTCCTATTTTGTAAATGAGCAGGAACTGGCTTTTGCTTTGGAAAAGGGAAATAGTTCTTACAAACCAGAAGAATTTGAAATACTGGTAAATTCCGACAAAGTAATTTTAATGGAAGGTGATGGCACCATTGATGATTATATCCGGTACGAGGTTACCGGTGCCCATTCGCCTTTTCACCAGGTGTTTTGGATAGAGGAAGATGGACAGAAAGTATTCTTTGGCGGTGATGTAGCGCCACAGTTGCAGCAAATGAAAAACCGCTTTATTGCCAGGTATGATTATGATGGAAAAAAATGCATGGAACTAAGACAGCAATGGTGGCAACAGGGCCAGCAGGAAAACTGGACCTTTCTTTTTTATCATGATATTAAAACACCGGTGTTTAATGCAGCCCCCTTCAATAGCCAGTGATCTGATAAAAATTTTGGGCGATTGGTGATTGGTATCGATTAATGTAGACTCTTCATACTTTGCCCATTAACCATTCACTACTGACAATTCACGCTTCACGTTTGCATAGGCGAAGCACGGGTAGTTTGGAGTTTGTCCTGAAAGGTCAATGAAGTTAAATTGGGCACGAAAATTACAAAGTATAAATAAAGGTGAAGCAGAGAGGTGATGCCAGGGCAGACGCATTAAAATATTATAGGTTATCCCCATCGGTGGATTAAAAGATGTTGGAGAATTAATTAATAATTTGGTTTTTGCGGAAAAAAGCCATGGCCAGTATAATCGAACA
>JANPIJ010000249.1:0-2592 GCA_031424955.1 Ferruginibacter sp.
GGTTTACACCATTGTGATGAAGGCGAATGATCGACTTTTGGAAGTCGCTGTCGCTGGCCTTGTAAATGTTGAGAAACTTTTGCGGGTTGCGATCGGCAAGGGGAAACCAGCTGCTTTGAACCTGGATCATCAGCCGGTGTCCTTTTTTGAAAGTATGTGCCACATCCGGCAACTCGTACTGCACACGGGTGATCGTGCCGGGAGTGAAAGCCTCAGGTTTCTCAAAGCTCTTCCTGTATTTGCCACGCATGATCTCACCTCGAACAAGAAACTGGTAGCCGCCCATCGGGTACGCGTTTCCGCTACCGGCCAAAGAATCGTTGTAAGCAAACTCATCGGGAAACACGTCAATGAGTTTAACAACGAAGTCAGCATCGGTTGTTGAAATACTTGTTAGCAGGTCCGCCATTACAGGGCCGGCAAGGGTGAGGTCCTCTTCGAGCAACGCTGTTTGAAAAGTTAATACATCAGGGCGGCGGCTTGCGAAGCGCTGGTCATCGGTCATGTATTCCCTGGTTCTTTCTTCGTGTACATCTTCTGTGTAGGGCACAGGGTGAGCGGGATCGCTGGTATATTCACTTAACCCGGCATTACCGGTTGTTTTTGAACTATTTTTTTCAAAAGACAATGAATTGTTTCCCTGTATATAGATGGATTTGTATTCCACATTTTTTGGGGGCCATGCCGCTGATTTTTTCCAGTTGTTTTCACCGGTGAAAAATATATTCGCTTCCGCAATATCATCCACGGTTCCTTTATTCTTCAGGTAATAATTAAAGAAAGGTACTTCAATATTTTGCTGGTAAAAGGCGGATGTATTGGCGGCAAAACGCACATTGCCTAAATAACTTCCTTCCCGGCTCCACTGGCCATGATACCATGGCCCCATTACTATTTTGCTGTTGGTTTGCGGGCTCTGGGTTTCGCAGGCTTTATAGGCATTCCATGCGCCCCAGCAATCTTCTGCATCAAACAATCCACCTACCCATAGCATGGCTGGTTTTACATTGTATAATCCAACCCTTGCATTCCTGGCCTTCCACCAGGCATCATAGGTTGGATGCTGGAACATTTCATGAAAGAAGCGAATACTATCGCCGATTGCTGCAGCCAGGTTTTTGAGAGCGCCAGTTTGTAAATAAAATTGGTAATTATCTTTTATGGGGGTAGAGAAGCCTTCGCCATAATCCATCGTTGGTTTGGGATGTGGCTTACCAAAACCCGGATAAAAAGAAAATGCATCCATTGCAAAGAATACACCTTTGTGATGAAAATCATCCCCAATAAACCAATCTGTTACCGGTGCCTGCGGGCTTACCGCCTTCAATGCAGGGTGCCCGCTCAATGCTGCTTCGGTAGAATAAAAGCCGGGATAAGAAGTGCCAAATACACCCACTTTCCCGTTATTGTTTTCAATGTTTTTCACCAGCCAGTCAATAGCATCGTAGCTGTCGCTGGCTTCATCAATATCGGTAACTTTTTTCTTATCTTTTATAAATGGCCGTACATCCATAAATGAGCCTTCACTCATATAGCGGCCACGAACATCCTGCAATACCATGATATAATTTTCCCTTGCGTATGCCATCCGGTAACTTCCCCATATCTGCATAAATTTATTTTCACCATAAGGCCTGCAGGAGTAGGGGGTACGGGTTATCAGGAATGGATGTTTTTCAGATTTGTCTTTTGGGATATAAATGGAAGTAAATAATTTAATACCATCCCTCATCGGTATTTGTCGTTCTATTTTTGTATAATTGTTTACAAACCAGGCACTATCTTCATTTTGTGCAAATGAGGCACCGGCGGACAAAAGAAATACAATTGAGAAAATATTTTTTATCATGTAAAATTGTTTAGAACGCTAAATTTAATAAAACTAAACCACTATCGTAATGAATACCAATAAAGAATTGATCGGCAGGTTTTATTCCGCCTTTCAAAAGCTGGACTATAATGGCATGAACTGGTGCTATAGCGATGAGATTGTTTTTTTTGACCCGGTATTCGGGTTACTTAAAGGGGACGAAGCCAAATTTATGTGGGAGATGCTTTGTAAAAACGCGAAGGACTTTTCGCTGACTTTTGGAAATATCATTGAGCTGGATGAAGAGTATTGTACCTGCGATTGGGTGGCCACTTATACCTTCTCCAAAACGGGCAGAAAGGTGGTGAATAAAATAAAAGCCAATATGCGTTTTGCCGGTGGAAAAATTATTGAACACAGCGACGCATTCAGCATACATAAATGGAGTAAGCAGGCATTGGGATTAACAGGTGAATTATTTGGCTGGAATTCTTTTTTTCAACGCAAGATCAAAAACCAGGCAAAGAAAAATTTATTAAAATTTATACAGTCTAAAGTTTAAATCATTGTAGAGCTTCACATTATACATGTGCTTGCATACCACCAATTGGGTCAATAATAGTTGTGCCCCGTTTCATAACAATAAATTATTCGAAAAAAATTTACATCCATCATTGAGTTTCTTCTTTAAAGGATGACCTATTCTACAATAGTAATTTTCATTGTATTGGTAGGTAAATGTAATTTGGTTGGTGTACTGCCCGTGCTTACTATCACGTTGC
>JANPIJ010000250.1:0-6945 GCA_031424955.1 Ferruginibacter sp.
GAACAATCAGTGATTTTTTAACGAAGCAACACAGGTAAATGAGCGATAACATACCTGCACAACAATCTGTTTAGCCAAATTAATTATGGATTCATAATATCCACAGCCATGGCTTTTACCCGTCAACGGGAAGCTGGCACAAGCAGAAATGTACGCACCAGCATTTCAGGCTCGTATCCTTTAATGCGGCTCATATTGTAACTACGGATTGCTATGCTGTGTACATCGGCCATGGCATAAAGGTAAGCAGTCAGCTAAAATGATTGATAAAGTGCAGTGTGATCCATTAGAACCTTTTTTCTATAAACCGGGTTGCATTCATTTCAATACTACACAACTTTATATTATGCACATAAGCATCGGTATTTAAGAATCGTTATTTCTATCCACGTTATGTACAATCAAGCTTACTTTTTATACTTTTTATTTAGCAATAGTTTCTTAAATTTATACCATGAGCAAAATCATTTTAAAAACTGCCAACAGACCTACACGGGTTTCCAGGCAAACAGTAAAGAAGGCGGCAGCAGCCGTTTACTCGGCTGCTGCCGCAACCAAAATAACCCTGCCGGTAAAAAGAAATCCCTAATTTTGAAATATGTCATTGGTTAAAAAAAATACCCTTCGCAGATCTTCTGCTGAAAGAGTGGAAAATAAACGGGTGATAATTACCAAATCTACCACTCCAGGCAATTCTCCATTTGCCAAAAAAATTGAAACCATCAATTCGTTGCTTAATAAAGCAAAACTGCTTCCCTAAAATTGGATGAAACTATCTTCAATTTCGAAATCCGTTGCCCGGCCATCCCAGGTTCACGGGTACGATCCCGGTAAAATCCGGCGGCTTTTTTGGGTACAATTTTACACAACCACCCCATTGATTCTTTTGCATGCTTTACGGTTTGTTAAACATACCCGGTAAAAACAGGCGCCATCACTACTACAACGGCCTTATTTTTTTGTAAAGGGTGCATCAAATGGTAGATGGTTTGATATTTGAACCGCTGGCATTAAAATATACCACTATGGACAGTATCAATCAAAATCAAACGGAAGATAATTATGAAGATTTAACCGGTGAAGCCGGTGTAAAAAAAATGAAGGAACTGGTAGAAAAGTCGGGCTCCTGCTTTTTTTGTACCCGCATTACTACGAACGAAAGCATTTCTACCCGGCCCATGGCCGTTCAAAAAATAGACGACGAGGGAGTTACCTGGTTTTTGAGCGCCTCCGACAGCAAAAAAAATATCGAGATCGACGATGACCCCGCAGTACAAATGCTTTTCCAGGGTTCCGGCTATTCGGATTTTTTGTCTGTGTACGGTACCGCTACCATTACACACGATAAAGAGATTATTAAAGACCTGTGGAACCCGTTATTAAAAACCTGGTTTACAGGAGGCGTTGATGACCCCCGGATTACAGCGATTAAAGTAGTACCGCTGGAAGCCTATTACTGGGATACCAAACATGCACAGATAGTGGGCTTAATTAAAAGAGCAGTGGGCGCAGCAATGGGTAAAACACTGGATGACTCTATTGAAGGGAAGATAAAAATATAAGATGACGATTGGTGTTCCCGGTATAGGTTTGTAAGGGACCTTAACAACGGCTGATGGTTCGTGAGACACGAACCATGGCGAGCGACACGAACCATGGCAACAGGTAACCCTAACAATTTACTATAATGCTCAGGAACCTACCAGATGCCGTTTCAGGATAATTTACTTTTCCAAAAGCCTCACCCGTTTAAAAGCGGGTGAGGTTTTTTACTATATGCGTGGGAAGGCGTTGCGGCAAATTTGCTGGTGTTCCATGCAAAACAATATTGTCGGCGGCGCAATGTCCCTGGCCAACATACAGGCCCGGGAGGACGTTGCTGTGAATAATTCCGGTCAATGCTTTGTATTCCCGGCAATGTCGCTCGGCGGAGGCTATGTGTGTGGGGAGGACGTTGCTGTGAATTAGACAAATGATGCTTCAATCCTTCGGGTTCTCTTCAGCCAATAGTTTAAAATACACCCGGTTGACCCCTTCCATTTTGCAGGCGGCGCAACGTTCCTGGCTAACACAAAAGCCCGGGAGGAAACGTTGCTGTGAATAAATGTTCCTGTCAATGATGCCTTCGTATTCCCGGCAATGTCTCTCGGCGGAGGCTATGTGTGTGGGGAGGACGTTGCTGTGAAGTAGACAAATGATGCTTCAATCCTTCGGGTCCTCTTCAGCCAATAGTTTAAAATATACCCGGTTGATCCCTTCCATTTTGCAGGCGGCGCAACGTCCCTGGCTAACACACAGGCCCGGGAGGAGACGTTGCTGTGAATAGAATAAATGTCAAACCGGGTTGATGATTACCCCGGCACGCAAAAAAAACAGTTTGATCTGTCAGCCCCTTATTGTACATTCATATTTCACCCCGGAATGAAGCGTTGATCAATGGCGGGGTTTAATCACTTAATCTCATGGCAATGCCGTTTCATGATGAGTTAACGACAGACAAAATTGATTCCATTGCATCGCTGGCAGAACCGGTGTTGCGTAACCTGCTAATAACGCAATGTTATTGTGAACTCTCGGCTGTATTTGCAAAGCGGATGGGAGCAGGCGCCAACTGGTGTACGTTCGCCACCTGGGCATCCAAACAGGCAGGCCAAACCATACGGCAGGAAGATCTGCAACAAACATTGGGCAATCTTTTAAAAAACGAACCGGGGGTGGAAGCGGCATTATCACTGGTAGCCACCCTCGCCAGGCGGTCAGGTGCCACGCAAAGCCTGGAGCAGCTCCGCAATTCCGCGATAGGCACCCTTGTTGCCGGGGCAGCCAGCCATGCCGCTGATGCGGTGAGCCGGGGCAATAAAAAAGTATTTGAAGAAATTGCCAGGGAGTTTGCACGTTTCATTACCGACTGTGCTGGTGATAAGGTTTATGATCCGTCGCATATTGATGGTTTCTGCCGGCAATTAAAAACAGGCCCTCCGCCGGAAGGGCAGGAATACCTGGCAAAGGGTTTTAGCTGTTACTACCAGGCGCTTTTTGAACAGGACCCAAAGAAAAAGACAGAGTTGAATTTATTGGCGAATTGCTGCATTGGTTTTCATGAACAAAACCGCCTGCAACCTGAAATTGCCGAAGCATTAAATGCAGCGGTGGATGCAGAGAAAGTAAAGAGCGGGCTGTTAAACAAGTTGTTTTCCGGGGCAGGCTGGTTTACAAGGCTTCGGTTATTTTTTAAAGGCATGTTTGGCACCAGCTTATTAGACAAAGGCATTGACGCATTAATACAATTGGTGCAGCACCGTATCCGTATCGTATTAACGGCTCACCTGATGAAATTAACAATCCCCCCGAATAATCGTTTGCACCTTGGCCGTGACTTAATAACAGCTTTTCCCGCCAATTTAAGGGTACTAACCAATACGGAGCTGGTAGCCCTGCTGGCGCAGGTGGATCCTACCCCAAACAGTTTAATAGAAAGTGGTGCAACCGATTGGGCCAACCTGGCAGAACGCATGCATTATATTGCCGACCTGTTCCGCTGCTATCATGAATCGGGTGCCCTTTTTGTTGCAGCGTTTACCACCGCACAGGTAGAAGCTATGAAAAATGGAAGGCTACCGGCCGGAAAATTATAAACTGCTTACTCCTTTGCACTTCATAATAACCCTAAGGCAATTTCACCAGCCTGGTTACTACCCGTTCATTTCCCTGGAGCAACTCTGCCATATACAGTCCTGCGGGATAGTATTGCCCTACCCGGAGGATACCATTGGCTGGTAATTGGGTCATTGTTTCCACTACCATTCCCAACTGGTTGGTAACCCGCAGGCTGAGCTTTTCGGTACTGCTACCACTGGTTTGCAGCGTGAAGTAATTGCTTGAAGGATTGGGGTATACTATTAGTGCTAAGGGCTCATTTTCTTCATCGTCAAAACGGCGCGGACCGCCATCGCTTTTGGGAACCCTTACCCTTACCTCCGCCGTATCCCTGTTTCCGGAAGCATCTGTTACGAGGACGCGGATGGTATATATTCTGCCCTGGCCCTTCCCGGCCCGTTCGGCCCTTAACTGAATATGGTGGGCATCCGTCAGTATCCAGTCGTTGGGCAGATCGCCTCTTACCGTGTTGGTTTGCGCCTCATTGCTGGTAATGGATAATATGGTAGTAAAGGGGCTGCAATTATCGGTTGCCTGGTACTTGAGTTGCACGTTCACCATCTGGTGGTTGGGTGGCCATAAAAGATCGGGGCTGGCCGTTACAGCTGATATAACCGGCGGCTGGTTATCCTGCACAGTAACCCGGAAACCGGCATGTTTTGATGTGTCTGTTAGCAGGGTATAGGTTACGAGGGTAAGCCCTTTATTAAAAGCCATGCTGCTTACAGTACCGGAGCCGGCACCGGTGGTAGCACCGGTAAGGGTGTAGCTGATATTGGTAGTATTATCCACCCCGTTTATTTTGGCAGTTATGCCATTTACTATTGCGGTGCATAGTCCGCTATCCGTGTTGACCGTGGTATCGGCAGGACCGGTTAGCAGTAATGTATTGCTTTCCAACCGGTACATTGCCAATGCTGCCGACCGCCCGGAGGTGGCTGAAATGGCAAGGCCCGAAACAGCCAGCCGGGCGCCGGATACCGACATATTTTTTAACGAAAAAGAATAGTTATTGATACCGGTCAACTGTTTACCATCGCCATCAAAATTGGTGTCAGGTGAACCATCATTTTTAAAACGGGCAATGGCAACTTCCATTTGATTGGTTTGGGCATTGTACTGATCTCCGCCCACATATAATTCGTCTCCGCGGTGGGTGATTGCCCGGGGCATTGCCGGGGTTGACATGCCCCAATCAATGGTTTGCATTCCGTTTACATTAAAACTGTTATCAAACAATCCGTCAATAGTGTACCGGCCCACAGCAAATCCATAAAGGCCGGTAGCGGCATTGTAGTTGTAGGAGGATACCACTATTTTTTCGCCCTGGGCGGCAACGATTACCGGGCCGTTGAAGAATGCATTACCAAGGGTGGTGGCGCCACCAGTGCCAAAGCCCGGGTCGGGTGATCCGCTGGCAAGAAACCGCTGCAAAGAAAAATAATTCCCATTGCCCGAAAAATCCGGAACAGTTGCAGCCGCTAATAATTTTTCGCCCTGGAATGCAACGGAATAATTATAATCAGCGGGGTAAAATAGCTGCAGGTCATCTATCATATTGCCTAAGATGACGGAGGCGGTATTGGCGCCATTCATATCAAAAACATCAACATGGTAAAAGGCAAAGCCACCCACCAATGATATGCTGTAACCCTGTACTGCCAGGCGGTTGCCGCCAATGGACACAGATTGGGTAAATTCATAGCTGAAATTGGTATAGGATTTAATAAACAACCCGGAACCATTAAAGGAGGCATCCAATGCGCCACCATCCGTAAAACGGGCTACCAGCAGGTCATCATGAAAATCGCCGTAATAACTGCCCTCCGTACTTCCGGCCACTATTAATTTCCCATCTTCCTGCAAGGCGGCATCGGCAAACTGCATGGCAACCGCTTCTGAATATCCTGCTGTACCAAAGCCGGTTTGGAGTGTCCCGTCGCCCGAATATTTGGCGATGGTAATTGCCTGGTAACCCCAGAGGTCGGTACTATAAATTACATATTGATAATTGCCGGGAGCAGGTATTACTTTTAAAACAGCATTGCTAATATCCGGCACCAACTGGTATAAGCGGATACCGTTGGTTCCAAATGCGGGATCGAGGCTGCCGGTCTGTGTATAGCCGGTAAATAAAAAAGTAGTGGATAACAGGAAGAGTACAAATTTTTTCATGGTACGATGTTTTTAAACGTAAAAAACAGGTCTTCCAAAACACACTCATGCAATGATGACTATATAAAGGTTACAATTAAGTGGAGGATATATCGTAAATAGGTTTTTAAAAAACCATCTTTACAGGATCGGGTTACATCATAACGGAAATATTGCCTTTACTTCTTTATATGTAGTGCAGCAATACGGAAGTTTGTTTAACCGTTGTTTGCCGGCAATATTGTTGTTGAGTTTACAGGTACAAATATCTGCTTTTAAATTTGTTTGTCAAAGGAAAAAAATATTTGGCCGGGATAAAAATGTACGATGGCTTTGGCTGGGTACGATGAAGAAAGGGAATGGTTCGTGAGGAAACGAAGCATGGCGAAGTTAACAGTAATAATAAGACACCCCAATACCTTGATGCATGTGTGAATCAGAATAATAAGAATTTGAGAAATGCTGAGTTAAATTATCATTTTTACTTAATTTTATTTAGTTAAATTACGGATTGGGCCTATCAGGCACCTGAAAAAAATGTTATGACAAAATTGACCAAATACAATAGCTACAGGAGTTTAAAATTAAACAACAAGTCAGGCGCAACGACAGATCCTAAAACGGGTGTGCAATTACCGGAGTTAGAAGATTTTTTAAATCTATTGCAACAAAAATTAATGAAAAGTCGCAAAATTAAAAATGATAAATTGTAGTGGATAAAAATGTAACGGAAAGTATTCTTGATGTTTGCACTACTCTCAACAAACATGGCGTTGAATATTTAATTGTGGGCGGTACGGCAGTGGCATTGCATGGATATTTTCGTTGGTCGTATAACCAGGCTGGAAAGCTTGCTGGAAAATATGATCTTGATATCTGGTACAATCCAACTTATAATAATTATTTTAAGCTTCTTGACACATTAGAAGATTTAGGACAAGATGTTTCAGAATTCAGGGAAGAGCAAACTCCAAATCCAAAGAGTTCGTTCTTTAAACTCGAAATGGAAAGATTTACACTTGACTTTTTGCCTAAACTAAAAGGGTTATCGAAGTTTAGATTGTCATTTGATAGAAAAGAGGTTGTAAACTTCAACGGAACAGATATTTTGGTTATCAGCTTTGATGACTTAAT
>JANPIJ010000251.1:0-7946 GCA_031424955.1 Ferruginibacter sp.
TGGAATATTCGCAGGAGAACGGGAGGAAATTAAGTTGAAAAGTTGTAATTTTTTAAACACCATCAACTATGTGTGCATAACTCTAGCAATCCTGAACTACTATTGAAACCAAACTTTTTTAGGCACTGAATAGTTACAAAATTTATTGCCGTGATTATTTTTTCCTTGTTCACCATTACAACAATAACCGGCCAGGCCATCCCCGATTCCATCACAAAAAAAATCGACAGCCTATTTACAAAATGGAATTCGGTGAATAGCCCGGGTTGTACAATTGGAATTGTACGGAATGATTCGCTGATTTATGTCAAAGGGTATGGCATGGCCAACCTCGAATATGGTATACCCAATACGCCGGAAACGGTTTTTCATATGGCTTCTGTTTCCAAACAATTCACCGGCTGGGCAATTGTTTTACTGGCCAGGCAGGGAAGGCTTCAACTGGATGATGATATACGCAAATACCTGCCCTGGTTTCCGGATATGAAAAAGAAGATCACTATCCGGCACCTGTTAAACCATACCAGTGGTATCCGGGATCAATGGCAGTTGCTGGCCATTTCCGGTACCCGGTTAGATGATGTGATTACACAGGAACATATCGTAAAAATTCTCAGCAAACAACAATCGCTTAATTTTGATCCCGGTGAAAAATACAGTTATTCAAACAGCGGCTTCACCATGCTGGCTGAAATCGTGAAATCGGTTACCGGGCAGTCGCTCCGGAAATTTACAGACTCTGCCATCTTCCGGCCATTGCAGATGAACAATACCCATTTTCATGATGACTATACAGAAATTGAGAAAAACCGTTCGTATTCCTATAATCGCAAAGACAGCGCTCATTTCACCAATAGTATATTAAGTTATTCCAATGCAGGTGCTACCAGTTTGTTTACCAACATACCGGATATGCAAAAATGGATCACCCATTTTTTTGATGCCAGTCCGGCCAACCAGGAGTTGATTACGCTGCTTACCCAAAAAGGCAAACTGAATAACTGGAAGGAATTGACTTACGCGGCCGGCATAGCGGTGGATACGCACAAAGGATGGAGGCAATATTCGCACAGCGGCGGTGATGCCGGTTACAGAACGCATGTAGCGGTATTCCCCGACCTTAAAATGGGCTTCATGGTTTTCAGCAACCTCGGCGATTTCAATCCTGGTGAAAGGCTGTATGCACTGGCTGATTTTTTTATAAAAGATACCTTGCAAAAAAAGACCGTTGAAAAGAAAGCACCGAGGGACAGCACCGCCGCCATTTTAAAAGACACGGTCTCCTTAAGTAAATATGTTGGAACTTATTTCAGTGATGACGGCCTGCCATTCCGCTTTGATATTAAAAAGCGCAAACTGTATTATCATATTTTTGGAGAAAGCAATTTTTTAATAAAAGAAAAGAAAGACAGTTTTTCCATACCGGATGCACCCGAAATAAAATTTGCATTTGCCATTAAAGGAAAAGACACCACCTGCGATGTAATCACACCTGACCAGTTATACTATCTCAGGAAGTATGTAAAAGATACTTCCCAAACGGACAAAATATTACAGGCATATACGGGCACTTATTATTGCCCCGAGCTGGATTGCAAATATGGAATCGTTTTGAAAGACCATCAGTTAATGCTCACCAATGCCAAGTACAACGACACGAAACTTACACTGGTCAACAAAGATCATTTAACGAATGACAACTGGTGGATCAATCACCTGGTGATGTTGAGGGATGCTAAAAACAATATCACCGGGTTTGAAGTAAACGCCGGAAGGATCATGCATTTGAGATTTGATAAAATAAAATGACCCGATCATATTCCACATTTCGGTTTTCACGTTAGTAAAGTTCAGTACCGGCATTGTTGCCCGCCAATATAAAACTCATGAAACAGCTTTTAATATTTACAGGACTATTTAGTGGACTGTTTACCATTTTGGGTTGCAGTAATTTCAACGACAATAAAATAATATTTACAGACTCCTCAGGACAAATTCAAAAAATCAATCCCAATGAGATTTTAATGACTATACCGACAATTGAAAATTCGTTCCCTGAATTTATAGACAAATCGGACACAAATGATTTAAAAATCCTGGAGGACGACTGGCGGCAAATTGAATTTATTTCAAAAAATCAAAAGCAATTAATCGACCGGGAGATTGATAGCATAAATTATATTTACGAACATGAATTGCACAAAGGAAAAGATTATTTTGCTTATAAAAAACTTCATGTAAGAAGCCTTCTTGCTAACCCGGTCTCTATTTCACTTGATAAGGTTTTGAAATACCTTGGTGACACTAATAAAAAAATTGCCGGAATTTCAGTTAATGGGAATAACGGCCAGGTAAAAAATGGATTTTCTATCTCCTCAAAGGGTATTAATTATTATGGCATTACCGACAACACTAATACTGTACTGGCTTTAGGCTGGTATGGTTCAGATAATAACGAGGCATTACAAGGTTCAGTAAATATGATCGCAAAATTCCTTTTAGAGGAAGACCTCTACCTGGTTGACTGGATAAATATGAAAATTATAGACGAGAAGAATATTAGTCTATTTTTCGTTCCTAAATGACCCCCAATTTCCCTGGCATTTTAGGTATATCCTTATCTCCTTATCCTGGATAAAAATAAACTTACTTCTTTTGATAAACCCGCACATAGTCCACTTCAAACCTGTTTGGAAATGGGGTGGCAGAAGGATCACCCCCGTTTTGTCCGCCGATGGCCAGGTTAAGCAGCATATAATGTGGCTGTCTAAAAGGATTGATGCCGGAGCCATCTTTATTAACCAGTTTACTTAATTCCACCTTGTTCAACAACTGGTCATCCAGGAACAGCGCTATGGCGTTTTCATCCCAGTCCATTCGCCACACATGAAATTTTTCGGCCCATGCTTTACCACCCAGGGAATCGGCAGAAAAACTGTTGCTGTACCATTCTGCCTTGTAGGCAGTACCGGTTCCGCAGGCAATATTGGCAAGCAGTTTATTCCTGTAAAACTCCATGATATCGATTTCCCCGTTAGCCGGCCATTGTCCACTTACACCAAGGGTCCACCAGGCGGGCCACAAACCAGCGTTGATGTCAATCCTGCCCCGCATGATAAAGCGTCCATACTGCCATGCATGTTTGCCGGAGGTATTGATACTGGAGGCGGTGTAGTTTATATGCTCCCTGTTTGTTTTCCAGTTATTGCTGCCTGCCCGGTAGTTGGGGTTGGGCCTTTTTTCCTTCCTTGCTTCTATCACTAAATTTCCTTTTTCGCACCAGGTATTTTCGGACTGGTACCATTGAAATTCTTCGTTGCGTACAAACCCTTTTTCAAAGCGCCAGTTGGTGGTATCCGGTGTACCTGTATTATTAAATTCATCAGACCATACCAATTGATACCCTTGATGGTTTTCAATTTTTTCCAGGCCGGGAGTGGATGCTATCTTTTTTTGCTGGTTGCAACTGTTTAAAACGGCAACAGCACCACATAGCAACAACATACTTTTCAATATACGATTCATGGATTGGTATAATTTTATTGATGGCATAAAGGTCATTTTATTTCATGGATGTATTCCAAATTCTTCCTGCCCTGGGTGCAACAAAAGCAGTATACACTGTATTAAAAGGGATGTTCAAAGGATATAAAAAAATCGTTTATTTTGCAGCCCGTTGGACCTCACCCCCAACCTCCCGATATATCGGGACAGGCTCTCTCCGAAGGAGAGGGGAGCATGACCCTGAAAATTTGCAACCCTTTTCTATTGGCTGTCAGTAAGGTAAAAAGGGTGAATATATAATTATTGCATAGGCACTTCCCGGACCAAAAATTTGAAATACACCCTGGTTCATTCAACAATGTAATGATATCCGGCAATTGAAGAAAACTTTTTTTGCGGCTGCTGTTTTAATCATTTGTTGATTGTGATACATCAATAAGATGATCATAAAAGAATTAAAGACTTGTACTTAATCAAAGTCATTCATCTCCCATTCATCTTTCCATTCAATGAAAGGGATTTCATTTTTAAACTGAACCGGCAGCCATACATAGCGGCTGTCTTTTAAATCTTTCGGGCGCCAGATATCTGCCATAAAAATGAAGGTCCCTTTCTTTCCCTGTATGGGTTGTACAAAGGTTGACTGTCCGCCAAAAGTGAGTGCCGCATTGGCTCCAACCATGGGGTCGCCCAACAATTTCCATGGACCGAATAAGGATTGGGAAACATGCAGGCTTGCTTTATTGGGGTCCCAGCCGGTGCAGCCGCTGGTTACCAGGTAGTAGTTATGTTGATACTTAAATAAGGCCGGGGCCTCCCGGTGTTTACTAAAGAGCATGGAATCTTTAGCCGTGGGTGAAAGATAATCATCCGTTAACCGGGCGATCCGCAAATCATAATTTTCATTGGAAGAATAAATATGGTAAGCGCTGCCGTCATCATCCACAAACAATCCCATATCCCTCGACATATTCCCGTTTGGCCGGAAACTATTGATAAATTTAAAAGGGCCCTCAGGGCGGTCGCTGACGGCCACCCCCGCACGTGCCGCACTATATCCCCTGCCCTTCAGCTCCAGGTGAAACCACATTACATACTGCTTTGTTTTTTTGTTGTAAATAACCTTGGGGCGCTCCATTACAGATCCGATGGTGATATCACTCCCCGTATCTTTTAGCTGGGCCAGGGCCAGGCCTTCAAATTTCCAATTGTACAAATCTTTGGAAGAATATACATTTACTCCTCTTGATTCGGTTCTGCCCCGCGTTTCACCGTACCAGTAATAAGTCTTGTTCCGGTACAGCAATCCCCCACCATGTGCATTGATCACTTCACCCCTTGTATCATTCCAGGGAGCACCGGGTTTGAATGAGGAATATTTGGTTACCGGATTTTGACCGGTTGCTACCTGGGCGTTAACTTTTACCACAGTCAATAAAATGGCAACCAGTAGCGTGAGTTTAATCATTAAATGATTCATCATATTGTTGGTATTATCAGATATGTTATGCAAGGAATAAATTAGTGAATTGTTTTTTCTTTCCAGCTCTCTTCAGACCTCAGCCCTTTCCCGCTAGCTAGCGGGACGGTGCTGCAAAGCTTTAATAAACATTTGTTATTCCAAATCATTATTTGTTCTTTAATAATCAGGTACCATCAAATCGTTGGCTATATTAAATAATCGCCATAACAAGATCGTAAAACAAGGAGGTAAATATCCGTCTTTGAGTATCCCTTCATTATTCCCTATCCAAATTGAGCAAAAAACTCACTCTTTTTGAATGGCCAATGACTCACCATAGCCCACGGATTCCGGAGTTATGATATCCCAATCGCTCACATTTGTGATTTGAAAACAGAAGTGATACAAACACTATTATTAACCAGTTGACACAAAAAAAATAAACTAAAACCTTTAGAGTCAAGCTCCCCTCTCCTTCGGAGAGGGGTTGGGGGTGAGGTCAAACAGCGTCTTCAAAAAAAGCGCACCGTCCATTTATCGCGACTATGGTGCAACAATATCCGATAGCCCCCGTATTTGAAATGCCCCTTTAATTTACGTGTCCATTATTTTTTCATCCGATCAAGAATCGGCTGATCAAGCCCCTGCAAACTTGTTTCACCAGGTTTCAGTAATTCAAATACCACGATTTCATTAGCGCCTTTTTTCAACCATTCAGCGGGCAGATAAACCGTTTGCTGCGGACCAATTTCCCAATACCTTCCCAGGTTGTGCCCATTTACCCATACGCAACCTTTTCCCCAGTTACTCATATCCAGGTAGGTATCACCCGGCTTTTGCAAATTGAAACTGCCCTTACGTATCACCGGTACATTTAAAGCAGGTTGACGGTTTTTAAAGTGAACATTACTGATATTGTCAAAAGGCAACGAATACATTTTCCAGCCCTTCAATTCCCGGTTGCCATACATCACCTTACCCGTAATCCCCTTTGTATTCTTAAGCAAATAAGGCCCAAAATTGATCCTTCCCATGTTCTCCACCAGTATATCCAACACCGCTTTTCCTGTTGGTAATTTTATAGTCAAACTATCCTGTTTTAACCGCCTGTCTAATACTCCTACCCTTTTTCCGTTTATAAATACCAGGGCATAATCACGCAGGCCGTTTATCACCAGGTTTCCGGATGTAGTTCCATTTAAAGTAGTCCGGTACAGTACATATCCATAGGCCTGGCTCAGCTCTTCAAAAGTTAAGGGCCTGGCATTTGCAACAGGTGCCGGCAGTACATTAAAGATATCGGTAGCGGTTGTAAATTGAATGGCCGGTACCCGGATAGATGGTTTTGCAGTCGGCACAGGAGGCAATGATTCACCGGCAGGTAAATGCTTTTGAATAACCGACCTGAACTGCATAAATTTTGACGTGGCATTACCTGCTTCATCGAGCGGTGCATCATAATCATAACTGCTGATCTGGGGTTCGTAAGGAGTGGCATCATTGTAATTGGCACCATTCATAAATCCCCGGGTAGTACCTCCATGAAACATGTACATGTTGATGGAGATACCTGCCGACAATACACTGTCCAATGCAGGGGTATATTTTTCAGCAGCCACGGTATGATGTTTTGTACCCCACCAATCGAACCATGCAGGATACCATTCCGCAATAAAAAAAGGGCCTTTTCCACCATTCACATTTTGGATCAGTCGCTTTACCTGTGCCGGTTTATCCACGCCGTTCACCGCAGCTAATATGCCGGGCAAATTCCCTTTCACTAAATCTCTTGCAGGGTCGCAGGTATATAACAATCCATCAAAACCGGCTTCAATAAACATTTTCCGGTTGATGTCTAAATATTCTTTATCACTTCCGTACGAGCCATATTCATTTTCTATCTGCACCATTAACACATTGCCGCCATGATTCACCTGCATCAAAGCCAATTCTTTTCCCACGGCCATGATGTAGTTTTTATAAGCCTGCAAATACTTTGGCTCCTTACTACGCACTACCAGGCCCGCATCTTTCTGCAGCCAATAAGGATAGCCGCCAAACTCCCATTCGGCGCACACATAAGGACTCGGACGAAGGATCACCCAAAGCCCTTCTTCCTGTGCTGTTTTTACAAAAGCCGCTATATCATTGTTGCCGGAAAAATCATATTTACCCTGCTGCGGTTCATGCAGGTTCCAGAATACATAAGTGCCAATCGTATTTAAACCCATGGCTTTCGCCATCCGCATTCTTTGCCGCCATGCTTCCCTTGGCACCCGGGGATAATGTATTTCGCCTGAAATCATTTGGAATGGTTTTCCATCCAACAGGAATGCCGAATCCGCTGCCAAAAAACTATGTGTTGCTTTTTGTGCATTCACAACACAGTTGAAAAAAAACAGGCAACCCACTAGGATGATGCGAAACATTTTAAGACTATATTTTTTCATGCGTTTATTGTTTTAACTTCCATAGAATATTCTTTTAAATTTCAGACGCTGTGTAAAATAGCTTTTTAGGACTAGGTGTGACACTCGCATACCTAAGCTGAGAATAGGTTAGCCTGTATTTTCTTTTTTTTGATAAAAAAAAGAAACAAAAAAAATCAAGGCTGCGAATAAAAAGGCTGAAATATTCCGCATAAGACTAAAATCAAGGATCCCGAAAGCTTTCGGGACGCCGCCAGTAGTTCAATAATTTAAAACCTTTGCCCGGCTCAACCAGCCTTGATTTCTTAACGGCTTATATTGAATATTTCTAGCACTTTTTATTCGAGGCCGTAGAAGCAGTCTGATTGAGATGGGATTCACTGACGCTCATTCAAAATTCAAAAATATCCTTATGAATGAATGATTTGTAAGCATAAAATTACCTGCATTGAATATTCACCAGTAACTGGATAAGCCGCCTCTTTTGGTTCGGTTCCTGCAAAGCAGGAACCCGAAAAAATGCGCAGCATATTTTTTCGAAAGAAGCAAAA
>JANPIJ010000252.1:0-17143 GCA_031424955.1 Ferruginibacter sp.
TGATGGTATCGTGGTGACAGAAAACATTTTCAGCAAATTTGAAAAAGGAATGCCCATCCGGCAGGCCGCGGTAGAGGGGAGTAAAGAGATATTCTTCGCCGTAATTTCCACTTCCATTACATTGGCGGTTGTATTTTTGCCGGTCATATTTTTGGAAGGATTTATAGGCAGGCTGTTCAGGGAATTTGGCGTAACACTTGCCGCTGCGGTATTGATATCTGCACTGGTTTCGCTCACTATCACACCTGTATTAAATGTTTTGCTAAGCAGGAAGACTGCGGGACATGGTAAATTTTATACGAAAACAGAACCATTTTTCACCGGGATGGAGAATGGGTATCTCCGCTGGTTAAAAGGGTTTCTTAAAGTAAGATGGCTGGCATGGGTGATAGTGGCGGTATGTGTGGTAATGATCGTTTTTATCATTACCGGTTTGCAAAGTGAAATTGCACCATTGGAAGACAGGAGCAGCATCCGGTTTACTACCACTGCACCGGAAGGTACCAGCTTTAGCAACATGCAAAGAATATCGGATGAAATCAGCAACTACTTGTATGATTCTGTACCGGAAAGGGATTTCGTGTTTGTAAGAACACCGGCTGGTGGCTCTGTCAGCAGTTCTCAACCCCGCTTAGGATTAGTGGAACCTGGCCAACGGGATCGGTCACAAACACAAATTGCAAGTGATTTGCAAAAAAAGCTGAGCCGTTTTAATGAGGCGAGAATTTTTGCCGTACAGGAACAAACCATTGCAGTAGGTGCCGGTTCAAGAGGCGGGTTGCCTGTGCAATATGTTTTGCAAAACCAGGACCTGGGTAAATTAAGGGAAGTAATCCCTAAATTTTTAGAGGAGGCCAGGAAGGATAAAACCTTTGCCAACGTAGATGTAAACCTAAAATTCAACAGGCCGGAAGTAGAATTAACCCTGGACCGGTTAAAGTTGAAAGATCTTGGTTTGTCATCACAGGATGTGGTATCTGCATTGCAATCTGCCTTCAGCGGTGGAAGGCTTGCTTATTTTATCATGAATGGATACCAGTATTCTGTAATTGCGCAGGTTGACCGGAACGACCGGACCAAACCCGGCGATATTTCTAAATTGTTTGTGAGGAATAATAAAGGACAAAGTATTCCATTAAGTTCAGTTATCAGGTTGGAGGAAAACAGCAGTCCCTCTACCTTGTTCCATTACAACAGGTATAAGGCCGCCACTATTTCTGCTTCACTGGCTGATGGAAAAACAATTGGTGATGGCGTAAAGGCGATGGATGAAATTGGTAAAAAATTATTGGATGAAAGTTACCAGACTTCCTTAACAGGACCTTCCAGGGATTATGTTGAAAGTTCTTCCAATATTGCCTTTGCATTTGGCCTGGCACTAATGCTGATATACCTGATACTGGCAGCCCAGTTTGAAAGTTTTGTGGATCCCCTCATCATCATGTTGACCGTTCCGCTGGCAATGGCCGGGGCACTACTCAGCCTTTTTATATTTGGTATGACGCTTAATATTTTTTCTGAAATCGGAATGATCATGCTGATTGGCCTGGTAACGAAAAACGGTATATTGATAGTAGAATTTGCCAATAAGAAACGGGAACAGGGATTGGATAAGGTGCAGGCCGTGTTAGAAGCTTCCCAGCAGCGGTTACGCCCTATTTTAATGACGAGCCTGGCTACTTCGCTGGGTGCTTTGCCCATTGCGCTGGGCCTGGGTGCATCGGCCACCAGTCGGGTTCCATTGGGTATTGTAGTAGTTGGAGGAATACTGTTTTCGTTAATACTAACCTTGTTTATTATACCAGCTATCTATACTTTTTTATCAGGTAAGCACAAGGTGGAAGTGGTGGAAGAAAAGGTGGAGGTGGTGGAAAGTTGATAGTTGAAGGTTGGTGGTTGAAAGTTGATAGTTGATGGTTGATGGTTGGGAATGCCGGGAATGTTATTTCATTTACCTATGACCATTTACAATGATCATCCAAAGTAAATAAACCAGTTTATTAAATTGCTACATTATTCAGAATGAAAAAAAGGATTGTATATTTTTTTTTATTGTTGTCATTTGCCGCCAAGGCACAGGATACGCTTCGACTCACGGATGCTGTTAATATCGCCCTGAAGAACAGCCTCGATATTCAACTGGCCACCAATTCGGTGGAAGCCAATACGGTTTTAAATAATATTGGAGTAGCCGGAGGAATGCCGGTTGTAACTGCTTCGGTAACGGATAACGAACAGATATCCACCATCAATCAAAAGTTGAATACGGGTGTTAATATAAACCGGAATGCTGCTGCCACGAATAACTTAAATTCCAATCTTGCAGTGAGTATGTTGCTATACAATGGCAACAGGGTAATGGCTACCAAAGGCCGGCTGGCGCAATTACAAAAGCAAAGCCAGTCATTGCTCAATTCGCAGGTGCAGGATATTATTGGTTCGGTAATGACGGGTTACTACGATATTGTTCGCCAGCAGAGCTACCTTAAAACCATTGAACTATCCATTGATGCATCTAACCAGCAACTGCAAATTGTAAAAGCAAGGCAGGATGCAGGCCTTGCTAATAATGCAGATCTGTTCCAGGCACAGATCGATTTCAATGCATTGCAACAGGCCCGTTTATCGCAACAATTAATTATTGACCAGGCAAAAACTGAATTGCTTCGATTGTTAACACTGAGGCCCGACTCTGTAATTGAAATAAAGGATACGATATTAGTTGATCAAACGATCAACCTTGACCAGGTGCTAAACAGCCTTTACCAAAATCCGGATATCATTGCATCGGATGACCAGGTACGAATCAATGAACTGATCGTGAAAGAAACCTCGGCACTCCGTTATCCTTCTGTAAGAGCCAATACGGGTTTTAATTTTAACCGAAACCAGCAGGCAGCGGGCCTTACTTTATTAAACCAGAGTTATGGGCCATCAATAGGTTTTACCATCGGTATTCCTATTTACAATGGCTCATCATTTAAACGGCAAAAGAAAGTGGCAGAGATCAATGTGCGCAATGCGGAAGTGAATAAAAAAATATTGATGAGGGACTACGGTTCGCAGGTAGTAAAATCTTACCAATCTTATGCATCCACATTAAAACAATTGGTAACAGAACAACAGAATTATACCTTATCAGCGCAATTACTCGACCTGGTGCTTTTACGTTTTCAGTATAAACAAGCCACTATTGTGGATGTAAAAAATGCCCAGCAAAGTTTTGAGCAATCCGGTTACCGGCTGGTTAATCTTAAGTATGCGGCAAAAGCTGCTGAAATAGAACTGAAGCGGCTGGGGAATCAATTGAAACTGTAGGGATCAGTCTGCCCGAAATCCGATATCAAAAAATCAGCCATCAGACATCCGGTTTTTACTGGCTAATCACCCTGACAGTCTGCTTTATCCGGTTTGCCTGGTGTATCAGTTCCTGCTTTTCTTTACTGAGTATGGTAATATGCCCCATCTTGCGGCCAGGCCTGGTTTCCTTCTTTCCATAAATATGCACAAATACATTTTCTAATTGCAAAATCTCGTGCAGGCCTTCATAGCACACAATGCCGCTGTGTCCTTCCGCCCCCACCAAATTCACAATAGCGGCAGGCAATATATGCTCCGTACTTCCCAATGGAAAGCCCAGTATTACTCTCCACAACATATCAAACTGGGATGAATAGTTGGCTTCAATGGTATGATGGCCACTGTTGTGTACCCTTGGCGCCGTTTCATTTACAAATACATTGTTATCGAAATCAACAAATAGCTCCACTGCAAATATTCCGGCGCTGTTTAAATCCTTCACCACCTTCATGGCGATGGCTTCTACTTTCCAGAGTACCTTTTCCGGAAGGTCGGCGGGGCTAACCTGGTATTCCAATAAATTAAGCCGGGGATCAAAAAGCATATCAACCGATGGGTAAACAGTGGTTTCCCTTTTATCATTTACCGCTACCATTACAGCGATTTCTTTTTTGATGCTCACCATCTTTTCCAGTACGGAAGGAGCGTCAAACCCCTTTTCAATATCTTCCTTAGTTTTAATAATCTGAACGCCCCTGCCATCATAACCGCCCATGCCGATTTTATGTACCGCGGGTAAAAAATTTACCTGTTGTTTTAATTCGGATAATTGCTGCGTGATCACGAAATCACTGGTAGGGATTTCGTGATCTTTATAAAACTGCTTTTGTAATATTTTATTTTTGATCGTCCTTAATGCCGCCGAATTGGGATATACTTTTACACCTTCTGCCTCCAGTTTTTCCAGCGCATCTTCATTTACACTTTCTATTTCAATGGTCAATGCATTTAACCCTTTTCCAAAATTATACACGTCATCAAAATTGGTAATGTCGCCCTTAATAAAATGATGACACAAATGTGCAGCCGGGCATTGCGGGTCATTTTCCATTACAAAGGTTTCAACCGGGTAATTAGCTGCTGCCTGTAATAACATCCTGCCGAGCTGGCCACCGCCAAGTATACCAACCCTGAGCGGAGTACAAGGGTTTTTAGTAGAACGGGCGAAGTCGGGAGCTTTTTCCAAATCTTTATTTTTTGATGTGATAAATGATTGCATTACGAAGGCAACAGTTGTTTTATGAAAATCACCCGCTGTCATCGCATACAATGATGAAGCAAATAATATACATTCTGCCGGTTGTAGTAAAGCACGGGTGCAAAATACTTTATTCTGTTCAATTTTAAACCCGCCTGTTTTTCAAATGTTACCATGCGGGTTTTAGACATGTTTTGGATGGCTGTTTCCGGATTTGCCCGAAACCGGCAAAAACCCCTTCCACTTCATTCGGGACGGCAACAGCGTTTTCCTGGCCGCCAAAAATATCCCCCATTTTGCTGTGTACTATTTAACTTTGATGTAAGATATGCTCCCCGATTATCCACATAAAATATTTTCTGATAAGCGCACCAGCTACAATTTGCTGATGCTGGCGCTTGCGATGGATGCCCCAAAATCCTGAAGGGGCTGATAAAGATTTTAATTGTTAAGCTTTCAGTCCTGTAAGGTGAAGATTTCCGCAATTGGTGTATTTAAAATTTAAAAATGGAGATTATGAAAACAGGAACCATTCCTTCCGAAAATGTATCCGCAGCAGTAAACGATTTCCTTCCTTTGCAGGGTACCGATTATGTAGAATTTTATGTAGGCAACGCCAAACAGGCGGCGCATTTTTATAAAACCGCATTTGGTTTTCAATCCCTTGCCTATGCCGGCCCGGAAACGGGCATGAAAGATAAAGTGAGTTATGTGATAAGGCAGAACAAGCTCACATTTGTATTAACCACTCCTTTAAAACCGGGCAACCCCATCGCCGATCATATTCAAAAGCATGGGGATGGTGTAAAAGTGCTGGCGTTAAAGGTGGATGATGCTACCAGTGCCTGGAACGAGACAACCAGCCGGGGTGGTAAAAGTTACCTCGAGCCCGCCAGGCTTAAAGATGATTATGGAGAAGTGGTAATCAGCGGAATTCATACTTATGGCGATACCGTGCATTTATTCATTGAAAGAAAAAATTACACCGGTGTTTTTATGCCAGGTTTCCGGGAGTGGAAATCTGTTTATAATCCTGTTGATACCGGGCTTTTATATGTGGATCACTGTGTGGGAAATGTAGGCTGGAACCAGATGAACCCATGGGTGAAATTTTATGAAGAAGTGATGGGCTTCCGCAATATTTTAACCTTTGATGACAACGATATATCAACTGAATATTCTGCATTAATGAGCAAGGTGATGAGTAATGGAAACGGTTTTGTAAAATTCCCCATCAATGAACCTGCGGAAGGTAAAAAGAAAAGCCAGGTAGAAGAATACCTTGACTTTTACAATGGAGAAGGGGTGCAGCATGTAGCCATTGCCACCGCGGATATTGTAAAGACGGTAACGGAATTACAAAAAAGGGGAATTGAGTTTTTAAATATACCGGATAGTTATTACAACAATGTATTGGAGCGGGTGGGTACAATTGATGAAGACCTTGAACCATTGAGCAAACTGGGGATTCTCATTGACCGGGACGAAGAAGGATACCTGTTACAAATTTTCAGCAAACCGCTGCAAGACAGGCCCACGCTTTTTTTTGAGATCATTCAGCGCAAAGGGGCAAAGAGTTTTGGCAAGGGAAACTTTAAAGCATTGTTTGAAGCGCTGGAAAGGGAGCAGGATGCCAGGGGGAATCTCTGAGTGATGTCTGATGGCTGATTTTTTGATGTCTGATTTCCTTTGAATTTGGGCAGGTTTTATTTTGGTATTAATTTTAAAAGGGAAGAAAGTGTTTTGTCGGTTGTCAAGCTGGTTCAATAGTGATATTTGTAAAAACCTCGTTAAGTAGTATATTACAGCAACAATGATAGAGAAATCAGACATCTTTAAATCAGACCCGTCCGAACGCCAGCCCGACAAGGTCATTCTGGCGGGGATTCATCCGGGCGGGCATCAGACATTCTAATGTGTTATGGAATTAACGCAGGAACAATATGCTATTATTCATTCTACCGGCGATATTAAAATAAATGCAGTAGCCGGTTCCGGCAAAACTACCACGGTGATTGAATACGCTAAGGCACGTCCAAAGAATAGTAGTATTCTCTATCTTGCTTTCAACAGGTCAGTAAAATTAGAGGCGGTTAAAAAGTTTGCTGACAAAGGTCTGGCCAATGTAAAAGTAGAAACGGCCCATTCGCTTGCCTATCGAAAAATTGTTTTGGCAAATAATTACCGCGTGAGGCCGCAGGGCTACAAAACAAATGAAATAGCTGAATTACTTGGATTACAGGGCTATGAAGAAAAGCATACGGAATATATTCTTGCCAACCATATTAATAAATTTGTCACTTACTTCTGCAATAGTGATAAGCAAAAAGTGCAGGACTTAAATTACCTGGATGTAGTAAAGGATGCTAAAGCAAAAACATTTGTTACCCGCTTTTACCCTTTGATAGTAGCTCAGTCCCGGTTGTTGCTTGGTAAGATGGACAGCGGAGAAATTGACATTATTCACGACTTCTATTTAAAGAAATTCCAGTTATCCAATCCCCGGTTAAATTTTGATTATATTTTGTTTGATGAAGGTCAGGATGCTTCACCCGCTATGCTGGATATCTTTTTAAAACAACATGCCACAAAGGTTATTGTGGGGGATACCCATCAACAAATTTATAGCTGGCGCTATGCGGTGAACTCTCTCGAAGAAGTGGACTTTGCCACTTTTCACCTTTCCACCAGTTTTCGGTTTAGCCAGGATATTGCCAACCTTGCCATGGAAGTGTTGAAATGGAAAAGTCACCTGTATGATTATGAACCCATACCCATTACCGGCAATGGCGTAACGCGGGAGTACAAAACAAAAGCGGTACTTGCACGTACCAACCTCGGCCTTTTACTAAAAGCAATTGAATATGTAACTGAAAAGAAAAAAGTTCAGCATATCTACTTCGAGGGCAATATCAACTCCTATACCTATGCAGATGAAGGTGCATCCCTTTATGATGTATTGAATCTGTACAATGGCAATTACGACAGGATAAAAGACAAGCTGATAAAAGCGATGAAGGACCTGGATGATCTGGAGGATTATATTGAGAAGACAGAAGACGTACAACTAGGGATGATGGTGGAGATTGTGAGAACCTATGGCAACAGGATCCCCGAAATAATAAAGGCAATTAAAGATAAACATGTAGGCAATGAGGAGAAGGAAAAAGCGGAAATGATTTTTTCGACCGTACATCGAAGTAAGGGAATGGAATATGATGCGATTCATTTGGTGGATGACTTTATTACGGAAGAAAAATTAAAGCAGTTAAAAGAAGAAAATAAAAGAGAAGGTATCAGCTCATCTAAACTAAATGAGGAGATCAACCTGTTGTATGTAGCGGTTACGAGGGCTAAAAATATTATTCATATTCCTGAAAAACTGGTGTCTGTTGAGTTCCCGGCTTCTGCTCAAATTAAAATTATCCGGGCATTGGTTTCGGAAGAAATGTACCCGCCTCGAAATTTGAAACAGCATATTGTGTTGCCTCCGGGTAAAACGGGGAAAGTGGTTGCCATGGAGAAGAAATATTCAGTGGAAAATGTAAGGGAAAAACATAAGGATGATTACATGCCATGGACAACTGAGCTGGATAACGAGCTAACCATTATGTATTGTGAAGGTAAACAGGTAAAAGAGATGGCTAAACATTTTGGACGTACACAGGGTGCCATTAACAAAAGAATTAAAAAGCTGGAACTGGTAGATATTTATGGTTGATTTTATTTTTACGGGATCAAATACATTACCATACCGGCATGCTTTAAAACCTTTTTGACGGTTACACTGCCGGCTTTTCTTTTCAACAAATCAACCCCTATTTTCCTTTTAACAAAACAAAAATCAATAAAATAGTTATTTTTACGTTTTATAATTATTCATTCCAATTTATTTAAAAATGAATACCAGGCTTTTAAATGTTGTATTTACCTGCTTTTTTGCGGTTATCGCACACGGTATTTTGTTTTCCCAAACTTCTTATATTAATTACGCGAAATCATCGGGTAAGTCGCCTGATTTATTCAGTAAGGTGGAAGATTCGCTGAAGAAACAATTTGAAGATAAGAAGTTGCAATGGCCTCCACAGCAATTATACCTCCGTAGTTTTAAATATGACCGGCAAATGGAAGTATGGGTAAAGGAGGATGGGAACAAGGGTGGGTTTAAATTATTTAAGACCTATAAAGTGTGTATGCAAAGTGGCACCATGGGCCCCAAGCGTATGGAGGGAGATTACCAGGTACCTGAAGGTTTTTATTACATCAATGAATTTAATCCCAATAGCAATTATCACCTTGCATTAGGATTAAACTACCCCAATGCTTCGGATAAAATATTAAGTGATTCTTTGCGGCCCGGCAATAGCATTTATATTCATGGAAGCTGCGTATCTACCGGCTGTATCGCCATTACCGATTTTCCCATTGAAGAGCTATATATACTGGCAACACAGGTAAAAGAACAGGGGCAGGATTTTATACCGGTACATGTTTTCCCAGTGAAATACAGTGTAAAAAAATCTTTTGAATACCTGGCCCTGGCAACCAAAGAAAATCCATCGCTACAAACTTTTGCTGTAACATTAAAAAGCGCTTTCGATTATTTTGATGCGAAAAAGCAATTGCCGCTTATTCTCATTAATAAGAAGGGAGAGTATATAGTCAATTAGATTTTGATGTCGGATTTGGTTGCCAGCATTTGATCTTCAACCAGATTTTAAATCAGCGGGGCAAATAGCTTTTAAAAATAAGTCGGCATGTTGATGCTCCTTTTAATTCTTCAATGTCATGTATCAAATCCTATATCGACATTATAGGAAATAAGCGATTTTAAAAAAATCAGACATCATAAAATCAGACCCGTCCGAAAGGATTCATCCGGGCGGGCATCAGCCATCCAATGCGTCCTTCAACAGAACCTGTATGGTCTCCCTTGTTTTTTGACTCAGTAATGGTATCCTGCCTGCAGTTAATTTTTGTATGATGTCTTCGGTGTAATGACGGATGGTCAGTAGCGTGCAATCTTTCTCTATCTGCACATCAAAAAATTCACTTGCTGCCAGCGCTAATTTTTCAATCTTTTCCGGCTTGTCATCCAGGCAACACAGCAGGCTGATGGCGCCATTTTGTGAAAGATTAGGCCTTATCTTAGTCTCTGTAAATAACTGGTGTAGTTTGCTCACCAATACATCCTCCACAAAAGAATAATCACGGGAACTTAATTGCATTAGCACCTGTTTGTTTTTTACCACAATCACGGGGGGTAATTGATGAACCGGCTGGCTGCTGATAACGGTACCTGGCAATGCGGGATTTAAAAAGCATCGTACGTGTAAGGGAATGCCTTTGTTTTGTAATGGCTTGATTGTTTTGGGATGTATCACCTGGGCACCATAGTAGGCCATCTCTATCACCTCCGAGTAACTGAGTGCACTGATAAACTGTGCATCAGCAAATTGCTTTGGATCTGCATTCATTACACCTTCCACGTCCTTCCAGATGGTCTGGCTTTCCGCATCCAGCATATTGGCAAAAACCGCTGCCGTATAATCACTTCCTTCCCTTCCGAGTGTAGTGCTTTCATTTTCATCGGTGGCGCCAATAAAACCCTGGGTAACCAGGATGTTGGTTGACTCAAATAAAGGCCGCACAATATCATTCACTTTTTGTTGTGTAAAGTGCCAGTCAATATTGCCATCCCTGAAATTATCATCGGTTCTGATAATATCCCTCACATCAATCCATTGATTTTTTATTTCAATGGTATTTAAATAATTGCTGATAATTGCCGTGCTCAGCAACTCGCCGCAACAAACAATCTGGTCGTAATAATAATCATAATCCCTTACCGGTTTATCATGCAGCAGCCATTCCACTTCCGTAAAAATATCCGTGAGCCCATGAAGCGGCTGGTGCAATAATTTTTCTGAAAGATCAATATGTTCCTGTTTTACCTGGTCAAAAAGCATAAGGGCTTCTTCCTTGTTGCCCGAATAAAATGCATTGGCCACTTTTTCAAGCGCATTGGTTATTTTGCCCATGGCTGAAATAATGATCAGCAGTTTTTCACCTTTGCAGGATTGGATGATTTTTGCAACGTTTTCAATTCTTTCTATGCTGTTGATGCTGGCGCCGCCAAACTTAAAAACCTTCATTCAGTTAATTTGAAAATTTAATAATTTGAAAATTCGAAAATGTGAGCACTAAAAAGTTTGCAAACCTAAAAAATCGTCAAACCTTCCATTATGAAATGCTATTTAAAAAATTATGCTCCGGAACCCCCCTTCGGGGGGCAGGGGGGCCTGATTTCATAATAATCTTACTACATTTGAAGCGCAAATCTAAATTCTTATATCTGCAATCAAAAATTAAGTATGATTATTAATCGTAGAGTACAAACCCTGGATGAATTTACGATCCAGCAAATGCGTGATTTTCCAAATGCTACCGGCGAATTGTCGGGACTGTTACGCGATATTGGACTGGCTTCCAAAAGAGTGAATGTAGAGGTAAATAAGGCGGGGTTGGTTGATATACTTGGTGATGCAGGGAGTGTAAACGTGCAGGGCGAAGAAGTTAAAAAGCTGGATATCTATGCCAATAACCAGTTTGTGGGGGTGCTTCGGCATGGTATTAGTTGTGCAGGCATCGGCAGCGAAGAACTGGATGATATACTGGTTTTTGATGATGAGATCAGCAATAACAGCAAGTATGTATGCCTTTTTGATCCGCTGGATGGGAGTGCTAATATTGATGTGAACGTATCGATCGGTACTATCTTCAGTGTATTCAGGCGGGTAACACCTGTTGGCACACCTGCAACGATAGCAGATTTTTTACAGCAGGGAGTCAAGCAGGTTGCAGCCGGCTATGTAATTTACGGCTCGTCCACTATTTTGGTATATGCTACCCGGAGGGGGGTAAATGGATTTACATTAGATCCGTCCATTGGCGAATACACGTTAAGCCACCCGGATATTAAGTGTCCGCCATCCGGTAGAATCTATTCGGTGAACCATGGTAATTTTTTCCAGTATGAAGAAAATGTGCGGAAATATATCAATGTATGCCAGCAAAAAGATAAATCAACCGGTGGCCCTTATACCCAGCGATATATTGGCAGTATGGTAAGTGATGTGCATCGCAACCTCATTAAGGGAGGGATATTTATGTATCCTGCAATAAAGGACAAGCCAGGTGGTAAACTGAGGTTATTGTATGAGTGTAATCCCTTCGCATTTATAGTAGAAGTGGCCGGAGGAAAGGCTACTGACGGAAAACAACGCATACTGGAAATACAGCCCACGGCAGTACACCAGCGCACACCATTTTATGTAGGAAGTAAACTAATGATGGAAGAACTGGAATCATATATCAACCCGGAATAATAAATCAAAAACAATATTTGATATGGCGAAATTGAATGCAATTGGTCTCAATGAAAAGTTAACTATTGAATTGGCAGAAAGCCTGAATGAATTGCTGGCACATTACCAGTTATTCTACCTCAATTCACGTGGATACCATTGGAATATTAAAGGTGATAAATTTTTTGAGCTGCATGTAAAGTTCGAAGAATTATATACGGATGCCCTGGTGAAGATTGATGAAATAGCGGAACGAATTCTTACTCTTGGCCACACACCATTGCATACCTACACTGATTACCTGAAGCTGTCGTCTATAAAGGAAGCAAAAAATGTGAGTGATGGGAAAAAAGCAGTTTCCAATGTATTGGATGGCTTTAAGGTTTTGCTGCAGGCAGAAAGAAAAATACTGGAACTTTCTGCAAAAGCAAATGACGAAGGCACCAACGCCCTGATGAGTGATTATATCCGGGAACAGGAAAAAAGTGTATGGATGTATTCCGCTTATTTAAAATAATAATTCCTTTATTCCATTGTGATAAAGAAAACCGGTTCTGTCTAAATACACTGTCCTTATTTACAAAAGAAATACAAATCATTTTAATCTAAAAAGCCCCTTTAGGGGTTGGGGCCAATGCAAAACACCATCATCTCAGTAAAAAATCTGGTTAAGAATTACGGTTCTTTTGAAGCAGTAAAGGGTATTTCATTTGATGTTATGGAAGGTGAAATATTTGGACTGCTTGGGCCCAATGGCGCAGGTAAATCCACCACGCTTGAAATAATGGAAACCCTGCGGCCCAAAACCAGTGGCGAGGTAATGGTAAGCGGATTAAACCTGGATAAGCAACCAGATGATATAAAAAAAATAATCGGTGTGCAGTTGCAAACCTCCGGCTTCTACCCGGGCTTAAATTTACTGGAGCTGATTGCATTGTTTGCGGGATTGTATAATCAATCAGTGCAGCCAATGGAGTTATTAAAACTGGTTAACCTGGCCGACAAGGCAAAAAATAAATACAAGGAAATGAGTGGCGGGCAGAAGCAGCGGTTTTCCATTGCCACCACCCTTATCAATAAGCCTAAAATTATTTTTTTGGATGAACCTACTACCGGCCTCGATCCGCAGGCCCGCAGGAATTTATGGGAACTGATCAAAGACATCCGTTCCAAGGGAACCACGGTCATTATTACCACGCATTATATGGATGAGGCCGAACAATTATGCGACCGCATCGCCATTATGAATGAAGGTAAAATAATTGCGTTGGCATCGCCCGATAAAATGATTGACGACCTGGTAGCATCGGGTTTTGAAAAGCCAAAGCCGGTTAAATCAGCCAACCTCGAAGATGTGTTTATCAAACTCACCGGTAAAGAAATGAGAGACGAATAAATTTAAATTTCAATTATAAATCAAAACAAAGATGAAGCAGTTTTTTTTAGTAGTTAGTGCAACAGTGATGGTGGGCTCAGTAATGCAAGCCCAGGTAAAACCAAAATTAAAAGTCGTAAATCCGGCGGGTGTCGTTAAGCCTGCGCCATCGTTATTAAGAAGTTCACTGGATTCTTTTAGTTATGCACTGGGGTTAAATATCGCCAAAAATTTGCAGCAGCAGGGGATAGATAAAATCAGCAATGCCGCCATGCAAAAGGCATTGGATGATGTATTTTACAAGAAACCCGTTTTGCTAAATGATCAACAGGCCAACATGTGTATCCAGGAAAAGATACAAGGTAATATGGCAAAGAAAAATGAAGTGGTAAAAGCGAAAGGAACCGCTTTTTTGGCAGCCAATAAAAAACGCCCCGGAGTTACTGTATTGCCCGATGGATTACAATATGAAGTAATTAAAAAAGGAGATGCCAACTCCGCTACACCAAAACTGCAGGACACTGTGGTGGCTCATTATGCTGGTACTTTAATTGACGGCAAAAAGTTTGATAATTCTTACGACAGGGGCGAGCCATTGACCATTCCGGTTGGAGGCGTTATCAGGGGCTGGACGGAAATTTTGCAGTTAATGCATGTGGGTGATAAGTGGAAAGTATTTATCCCGAGTGAACTGGCCTATGGCGATCGCGGTGCAGGTGCGGATATTCCCGGCGGTGCTGCATTAATTTTTGAAATGGAATTGTTAGGCATTAAACCAGCAGCGGTATCTGCCGATGCTCCTAAACAAAACTAATTATGGAAGACCTTCGTTATCCCATCGGTAAATACATTGAACAACCATTTTCTGAAAATCAATTAAAGGAATGGTTGATCGATATCAAATTTTTGCCACAGCACCTCGAAAATGCGATTTTAAATTTAGATGAAGGCCAGCTCAATACACCATATCGTCCTGAAGGCTGGACGGTGAAACAGTTGGTTCATCATGTGGCCGATAGTCACATGAATGCGTACATACGTTTCAAACTTGGGCTCACAGAAGAGAACCCAACTATTAAACCGTATGATGAAGCTGCATGGGCTAATTTAAGCGATACAAAAAATTTACCCATCAATATTTCACTCACCATCCTCCACGCAGTGCATGCAAGATGGATGGAAATATTAAAGGCTATTACCAGCGAAGAGTGGACCAGGACGGTTTATCATCCTGAACATAAAAAGAATATCAGTTTATGGGATTTGCTTGGCATGTATGCCTGGCACAGCAGGCATCATACAGCGCATGTAACGGCACTAAGGGAGCGGTTGAAATGGTAAGGTATACTGGTAAGTTGATTGGTGAATGATTCTCTTTTTTGCCAATCAGCTTGCCCTTTGTATTAACTGTTATCATTCTGAAAATGTTTTCTATTTACCAGGCCAATGATCGCTGACCAGGCTACAGTGGCAGCCTGTCCCGATCTTTTATCGGGATCGCCTCTTTTACAGTAGATCTTTATTGAGCCTTCCCACATGGTGTGTTTAAGCGAAGGTTTCTTCTTATTTCAATACGTACTTTATTATCTTTTCAATCCCTCAATCAATCAACATGAACTGGAAAACAATATCATCAGAGTACATTTCGAAGCATCCTTATTTTACTTCCCGAAAGGATAAATGCGAAATGCCTGATGGTACAATTGTGGAAGCATACTATGTGGTAGAGTTGCCAAATTCAGTATGTGCACTGGCCATCACCGAAGATGGAAAGGCATTGATGGCAAAGCAATACCGTCATCCAATCGGAGAAACATTGATAGAATTGCCGGGTGGTTTTGTAGATGCCGGCGAGGAACCTGATAAAGCAATTGGCCGTGAATTGCTGGAAGAAACCGGTCATGAGTTTTCATCTGTTGAATATGTGGGCAGGGTGTCAGCCAACCCGGGGCTATTATCAGGCTTTACTTATTTGTACCTGGCACAGGGGGGTAAAAAAGTATCCGGTCAAAGTTTGGATCACAACGAAGAAATTGAAGTGCTGCAGATACCGTTGGCCCAGGTCAGAGAAATGTTGGCTAAGAATGAAATCGTGCAGGCCCTGCATGTAAGTTGTTTGCAGTATGCTTTTCAAAGGCTGGATTTGATGGGGAGTTGAGTGGGCGAATTAAATCAGGGTTTAAAAGCTTCTAAACAAATGCAATATTTTTTTTAAACACTCACCTCCCCAACCAAAAACACACTACCGCAAACAATAATCAGATCGTTGGCTGCGGCTTGTTGTTTTGCTGAAATGATAGCCTCGTTTACATCGTCAAAATGATTGCCTTCCAAACCGTATTCACCGGCTTTTGCCTGAAGGTCATTTGCGGATAGCGCCCTGGGGATATGTGCGTTGGTAAAATAATAGATGGCATCTTTCGGTAGCATGGATAAAACCTTCGACACCTCTTTATCCTTCACCATCCCGATCACAAAATGAACCTGTTTTTTTTGCGATTGCTGAAAGCTGTCAACCTGTTCCAACACCTGCCGGATGCCATCTTCATTGTGTGCCACATCCAACACAACAATCGGGCTTTCTGCTATCACATCCCACCTGCCCAGCAGACCGGTTATTTTTTTAACGTTAGCCAATGCGTATTTTTCTGCTTCATTCGGGATCATAAAGCCCTGTTCTATCAAAATGCCTTCCGCACATAATACAGTTCGTAGGTTCTTCGCCTGGTACAAGCCGTTCAGATCGAGCGAAAAACTTTCTTTTATATTATTAACTGTATTGGTTATATCACAATTTAATTCCCTGTTGCCGGAATGAATATTGCTTACCGCGTATTGCTCCTGCGCAAAATGAATGGGCGCATTACAGGTAGTTGCTTTGTTTTCAAATACCGGCCTGGTTTCATGTATATATTCGCCAATCACAACCGGAACGAATGGCTTGATGATACCCGCTTTTTCATAAGCGATTTTTTCCAGCGTATCGCCTAAAATATTCATGTGATCATAACCAATATTGGTGATGATGGATAATATAGGAGTAATGATATTGGTACTGTCCAGCCTGCCGCCAAGACCTGTTTCAATAACAGCAATATCTACCTGCTGCTGAACAAAATAATCGAATGCCATGGCAACGGTTAATTCAAAAAAAGAAGGTTGAATTGCTTCCGATAATTTTTTGGTTCGCTCCACAAATTCAATCACAAATGATTCGCTCACCATTTTCCCGTTTATCTTAATGCGCTCCCTGAAATCTTTTAAGTGCGGAGAAGTATACAATCCTGTTTTATATCCTGCCTGTTGTAGCATCGCCGCCAGCATGTGGCTGGTGCTTCCCTTACCATTGGTGCCGGCAATATGAATGCTTTTAAATTTTGTTTGAGGATTATCTAAAGCTTCGCATAAGGCAATGGTGTTATGGAGGTCTTCTTTATATGCAATGGCGCCAACCCTGCTAAACATCGGCAGTTGTGCGTACAGGTAATCAATCGTTTGTTGGTAGGTCATTACCGCAAATATAGTAAGGTTTGGGGTTGAGTGTTGATAGTTGGTCGTTGGTGGTTGATAGTTGATGGTTGGTGCATTTCCTGGGTAGTGCTAACGTATTTTACTGACTGACCTTTTATATCATAACGTAATTAAATCCAAATTGAAATACAAATTTTCAAACGTGCGATCCGCCGCGGCGGACGGGCTGCCACTGAAGCTAAACCCGGATTCTACAGCCCGGCTCAAAAAACCGGTAATGAAGAGGCAGAAACAGCCATTTGCTATTGAGGAAACAAGGTTGCAAAAATTGTTGTTTCCCGGAATGTTAGTGATCTCTTAAGTTTGATGTGA
>JANPIJ010000253.1:0-14765 GCA_031424955.1 Ferruginibacter sp.
AAATAATTTTGCAACATGACACAGATTTTGTTGATAGCGATAGTAATAATGATTTTCATAGTCATCTTTCAGATTTCGAAAGCTAGTGAGTATGTGAGTGTTTTAAAGGGTGAAGAAAAGTCACGCAAACAAAATAATAAGATCAATGCCTTTTTATTGATAGTATTTTTGATTTTGGGTATTATCGGTTGCTGGTGGTGTAATGATTTATACTACGGTAAAACTTTATTTCCACAGGGTGCTGCCTCCGAAATGGGGGAGAAAATCGACCTGATGCTATATATTACTATTGCGGTAACGGGTGTCGTATTTTTTATTACCCAGATCCTCCTGTTCTGGTTTGCTTTTAAATACCAGGAAAGAGATGATCGTAAAGCTTATTACTTTCCGCACAATACCAAACTGGAATTACTATGGACTACAGTACCTGCAATATTCTTAACCGTACTGGTAGTTTTTGGTTTAAAATACTGGTTTAAAATGACAGGTGAAGCTCCAAAAAATTCAGTTGTAATAGAAGTGACCGGTCACCAGTTTGGATGGGAATTTCGCTATCCCGGTCCTGACAAGATATTGGGTAAGAAAAATTATAAGCTGACAAAGGGCGCCAATTCGCTTGGAGTAGATTTCAATGACCCTGCAAGTTTGGATGATATGCATGTTCCGGCCACTGTTCACATACCGGTAGGCAAGCCTGTTAAATTTGTTATCAACGCCCAGGATGTAATTCATGATGTAGGATTACCGCATTTTAGATTGAAAATGGATGCTGTACCTGGAATTCCAACAACATTATGGTTTACCCCGTTATACACTACCGAAGAAATGAAAGTGAGAACCGGAAATCCAAATTTTGTATATGAAATTGCTTGCGACCAGATGTGCGGAAAGGGCCATTTTTCAATGAGAGGTGTTATAATTGTTGAAAGCCAGGAGGAATACATGAAGTACCTTGCCACACTTGAACCGGAATACTGGACCGTGTTTCCTGATAAAAAGCCTAAGCCTGCCAATGTAACGGCACCGGCAGTAACCGATACAGCTAAAAAGAGTGCACCGCTTGCGGCTATAATGCCTGCAGGTAAATAAAAGTTATTGAAAAACAGATAGAAAATGAGTAACACAGCCACATTACACGAAGCCGATGTTCATGGAGCACACGAAGTACATCATGATCACCATCACCACGAGACATTCATCAGCAAATATGTTTTCAGCCAGGATCATAAAATGATTGCCAGGCAGTTCCTGATCACAGGTATAATATGGGCAATCATAGGAGGCTTGTTCTCTGTATTGTTTCGTTTACAATTAGGATATCCTAATTCCACTTTTCCATGGCTGGAGGATTTACTGGGTCAATGGGCAAAGGGCGGTAAACTTCAACCTGAATTTTATTATGCACTCGTAACCATGCACGGTACTATATTGGTATTTTTTGTGTTAACAGCAGGGCTAAGCGGAACTTTTGCCAACTTCCTTATACCATTACAAATTGGTGCAAGGGATATGGCATCACCAATGCTGAATATGCTGAGCTACTGGTTTTTCTTTTTAGCTTCCATCATCATGTTTTCTTCGCTGTTTGTTCAAACCGGGCCTGCAAGTGGTGGCTGGACGATCTATCCTCCCCTGAGTGCATTGGGTGATGCATCGAGCGGCTCCAAAATTGGTATGGATCTCTGGTTGGTTAGTATGGCCATGTTTATTGTGAGTTCATTGCTGGGGGGCTTAAATTATATTTCTACTATCCTGAATATGCGTACCAAGGGTATGAGTATGACCAGGATGCCATTAACCATCTGGGCATTATTCTTTACCGCGGTATTGGGCGTATTATCTTTCCCTGTATTATTATCTGGTGCTATATTATTATTATTTGATAGGAACCTGGGTACCAGCTTCTTCCTGAGTGATATTGTAGTGAATGGTAAGATCTTACCAAATGAAGGCGGAAGTGCGATTTTATTTCAGCATTTATTTTGGTTCCTGGGTCATCCGGAGGTTTATATCATTTTGTTACCGGCCATGGGTATGTCGTCTGAAATTATTTCGGTTAACAGCCGTAAGCCAATCTTTGGATATATGGCAATGGTTGGTTCTTTGTTTGCGATTGCAATCCTTGCCTTCCTGGTTTGGGCGCATCACATGTTTGTTACCGGGCTCAACCCGTTCCTGGGTGCATTCTTTGTATTGCTTACTTTATTGATTGCGGTGCCGTCTGCTATTAAGGTATTTAACTGGCTTACTACTTTATGGCGTGCCAATATCCGGTTTACACCTGCTATGCTTTTTGCAATTGGTTTCGTAAGTATGTTCATTAGCGGGGGATTAACAGGTATATTCCTGGGTAATTCTGCATTGGATATTCATTTACACGATACCTATTTTGTGGTTGCGCATTTCCACATTGTAATGGGGGTTGCATCCTTTATGGGAATGTTTGCCGGGGTATATCATTGGTTCCCTAAAATGTATGGCCGTTTTATGAATAATACGCTGGCATATATTCATTTTTGGGTGACGATTGTAGGTGCCTACTTAATTTTCTGGCCAATGCATTACGAAGGTTTGGCAGGTATGCCCCGTCGCTACTATGATTTTTCAGGATGGGAATCCTTTAAAATGTTTGGCGGATTAAACGAGTTCATCAGTTTCGTTTCTATGATCGTTTTTGCGGCCCAGCTATTATTTGTATTCAACTTCTTTTATAGCATTTTTAAAGGCAGAAAATTAACAGTTGCCAATCCATGGGGTGCAAATACATTGGAATGGACTACTCCACTTCGTCCGGGTCATGGCAACTGGGTGGGTGAAATTCCCGAGGTTCACCGCGGAGCGTATGATTATGGAAAAGACGGAAGAGAATTTATTCCGCAGACAGAGCCTGTTGGCGAGAATGAAAGTCACCACTAAATAATTGGCTAATTTGATAATGTGCTAATTTGCTAATGTGAGGAATGATTTTGAAGCGTAATTAAATAAAGATTTTTGATAAGGATGTCGCAGGAAAAAACTACCATACCCAGTTCAACTTCGCTTGCGTTGGCCTCAATAGTGAAAGATTATTTTCAACTGATCAAATTCACACTGAGTTTCCTGGTGGTTTTTAGTACAGTGGTTAGTTACCTGGTGGCTACAGAATATCGGAATCCATTGGATGTGTTGTTACTTTTCCTGGCAGGAATGCTGATTACGGGCTCTGCCAATACCATTAACCAGGTAGCGGAAAAGGATACGGATGCTTTAATGAAGCGGACAGCAAGCCGACCCGTAGCGAGTGGAAGGATGAGCGTACAACATGCCACCACTTTTGCAATTATAACCGGGTTAGCAGGTTTGCTGATCATGTTATTGAAATTTAACTGGCAAAGTTCTTTGATTGGTCTGGTGAGTTTATTTATTTACGGATTTATTTATACTCCGCTAAAGAAGGTAAATTCAGTAGCAGTGTTGGTAGGGGGATTGCCTGGTGCATTGCCTTGTTTGATTGGTTGGGTGGCGGCTTTCTATGACATCCCGATTGCGTGGACCGGCGGGTGGATACTTTTTGCTATTCAGTTCATCTGGCAGTTTCCTCATTTTTGGGCAATTGCATGGGTAGCTCACCAGGATTATAGTAAGGCCGGATTTAAATTATTACCAAGTGATAAGGGCCCTACTAAATTTACCGCCGTTCAAACCATCATGTACAGTACCTTGATGTTGCCCATCGGCGTGTTGCCTTATTATTACAACATCAGTGGTATTGTTAGTTTGTGGATATTGATGGCTTGTAATGTTGCCATGATTTTTTTAAGTATCCGGCTGTATATAAAAATGGATATTGCTAGTGCCAGGAGGGTGATGTTCAGTTCTTATTTTTACCTGGCCATCGTTTTTATTGCGTTATTGGCAGACAAGGTTCATAGCTGATCTGCAGTAAACCTGTTGAAAGGGAATAAGAAGGAATGCAGTATAACTTAATATTATTTCTTAATAATTAAAACAAGCCCCCTAACAGGGCCGGGGATTATGAGTTCAGTGGTGATGGAACAAAGAAAAAGGATACATCCGCATAAGTTTACCCTTTGGGTGGGAGTAGCGAGTATTGTAATGATGTTTGCCGGGTTAACAAGTGCTTATATTGTTAAGCGCAACCAGGCGAACTGGGTGACATTTGATTTGCCGGCGATGTTCTGGTATTCAACTGTGGTAATCGTGTTAAGCAGCATCACCCTTTATTTATCGCAAAATGCGTTTAAGCAAAGAGAGATGTCACGCTACAGGACTTTGGTAGTGGTTACGCTTCTATTGGGAATATTATTTGTGGTAATGCAGGTAATTGGTTTCAACCATTTATGGGTGAAGGGAATGACGCTGACAAAGAATGTATCATTTTCTTTTTTGTATGTGATACTTGGATTACACGCATTGCACGTAATTGGCGGAATAGTAGCGTTGGTGGTGTTATTTGCGAAGGCATTTAGCAGTAAAGTCAGGAATTATGATATCGTGCCTTTGGAGGTAATAAGTACCTACTGGCATTTTGTAGATGCTTTATGGATCTACCTGCTGGTATTTTTATTGCTGATCCGGTAGTTGCATATTAGGGAATGCAGCCATATTAAGCGGATAAAGTTTTTTATATCTTATATATTTGCTTACTATTTTAGATTGATATAGGGTAATTGATTAAACATCTTTTTTAAAATAAAGTTTTATAATGTCTACAGCAGCAGTACAGCAAGGAACAAAATGGTGGAGCGGGGGCAGAAGCCCGTTCAACGCCAGTTATGGAAAAGTGATGATGTGGTATTTTTTAATGAGTGATGCCTTTACTTTTGGCGCTTTTCTAATCAGCTATGGCACTATCCGTTTCAGTGTAAATGATTGGGCCGATCCCAACCAGGTTTTTAATTCTTTTCCGTTTGCCGGACATGCCAACCTGCCTTTAGCATTTGTTAGTTTAATGACCTTTATACTGATCGCCAGTTCCGTTACCATGGTGCTTGCGGTGCACGAAGGGCACAATATGAACCGGAAAGGTGTGGAGAAATATATGCTGATGACGATTGTGGGTGGCTTTGCGTTTTTAGCCTGCCAGGCCTGGGAGTGGACGCATTTGCTGACAGGCGAGCATGTGGCTTTGCTGGGGGATGGAACATTGTCTGTTTTGCCCACTACCGTAACGGCGAATCCATGGGGAACTGCATTATCGCATGAAGCCATGATTAGTGCTTTGCAAACCACTCCTCATGACCAGTTAGCTGCCATTGCAGGTACATTGCAGCATGCAGGCGAGGCGCATAGTACAGCAGCAATGTCGGATGTGCAATTAATTAAATTCATTGAATCATCAGGATTACATGCAAATAACACCGGCCCCATTGCTTTTGGAGGTTATTTCTTTGGTATCACCGGGTTCCATGGTTTTCACGTATTTTCCGGGGTAATTATCAACCTGGTAATGTACATTAAAACAAAGCTGGGGCATTTTGACGAACGCGGCCACTACGAAATGATCGAAAAGGCCGGGCTATACTGGCATTTTGTGGATTTGGTTTGGGTATTTGTATTTTTATGCTTCTATCTGATATAAGAGGGTTGAAGGTGGAAGGTTTGAGGTTGATGGCTGAAGATTGAGGCAAAAGTTTTAGAATACATCACCATCGACCATTGACCATTCACCATTGACAATTCACCATTTAACTGATTAACAAATAAACGAATTATGTCTGCACACGTTACCTCTCCGGAAATTACTTTTCATGCCGAACACAGCGGCAGCACAAAAAAGATATGGAGAACATTCTGGCTTTTATCTGCCTTAACAATTGTTGAGTTGGCGATTGGATTAATTATCTATAATATGCACAAGGGTGAAAGTCCCAATCATACTTTAGTGTTGGCCTTTAAGGGAATGGTTTGTATTTTAACCCTGGCCAAGGCCTATTATATTGTGTCTGTTTTTATGCACCTGGGCGATGAAGTGAGGAACCTGATCATGACGATTGTAGTTCCTTTATGTTTATTTATCTGGTTTATCGCGGCGTTTTTGTGGGATGGCAACAGTTGGAAAGTTTTGCGTAACAGGTACAATGGCACTCCTGCTCCTATCGAGAAAGTAGCGCCTGCAGCAGCAGAAAAAGGGGCGAAAGATTAATTTAGTTGCACACCGAAATTATAAACCCGTTTTATTACCCGCCGCGGCGGGGACAGGGATATAAAACCATCGTCCGCATGAAGGAACGATGGTTTTTTCTTTAGTAAAATTGAAGCAAAATAGCATGAACAAGAAAGCGATATTGGGGCTGATGCTGGCGATCCTTTTACCCTTAACCGGTTACTATATGGTGAAGTACTATAGCGAAAAAGCTGTACACCTGCCCCGGCGGTATTTTTACGATAGTGTAGCCGTAATAGAAAAAAATGGCAAAACTACTACCGACACTCTCTGGCACCGGGTCCGAAATATGCAGTTTACCAACCAGTTGGGAAAAACGGTTACCCTCGATTCTCTGATTGGTAAAATCCTGGTGGTAGATTTTTTCTTTACCAGGTGCCCGACTATATGCCCCGGAATGGCTCTGAGCATGAAAAGATTACAGAATTCTTTTAAGAATAGCAATGATAGCATCGTTCAGTTTATTTCTATTAGCATTGACCCCGACAATGATTCTGTACCGAAGTTGCGAAAATTTGCAGACCGGTATACGAACAATCATGATAGCTGGTGGTTTGTAACAGGAAATAAAGCAGATATATATGATTTTGCGATACAGGAACTAAAAGCAAATGTGGCGGATGTAGGTGCTGATACGGCGTTCCCGCATACCGAGAATTTCTTTTTACTTGACCGGGACCGGGTAGTGCGTGGATGGTACAACGGGTTTGATACGATAAAGCAGGCAAAGCTGGTGAGGGATATCCCTTTATTAATGCTGGAGAAAAAAAGAAAAAGAAGTTTTAAAGAATTCCTGGATGAATTATTTGGCCGTAGTTAAATGGTATGGAAATAATTATTTACTCTAAATGTAAAGTTGATATATGTTGCAGCCAGCACTTGTAAAAAATGACGCAAAAGCTAAATTGTTCATCTGGATCGTATCGGTGGTGGTATTTGTCGCAGTTGCTTTTTTATCAAAATATAAATTGGATATTGACCCGGGGTTTAATCCACACCTGTTTGCTACAACAAATGCACTAATCAATTCAATGGTCGCTTTTTTACTGGTGGCCGGATTAATTGCCGTAAAGCAAAAGAATTACGGGCTGCATAAAAAGATCATGTTGGCCGCAATAGTATTATCCGTGCTATTCCTTGTATCCTATATTGGCCACCACCTGCTGGCAGGCGAAACAAAATATGGAGATATCAATCACGATGGAATAGTAAGTGAAGCCGAGAAGTTGAAGGTGGGTGGCTTGCGTACTTTTTACTATGCTATTCTAATTACACATATTCCCCTGGCAGCTGTCATATTGCCATTTATTTTGTTCACCGCATACCGGGCCTTAATTGGCGAGTATGATCAACATAAAAAATTGGCGAGAATTACCTGGCCGGTTTGGTTTTATGTGGCGGTATCGGGGGTAATCGTTTACCGGATGATCAGTCCTTATTATACTTAAATGCTTTTTAATCTGCATAGGCTCATTCCAAATCAATTCCTGCCCTGTCAAATTTCTTACCCGCTTATTTTTTTATGTCATTTATAATTTTGTCGACCACTTTGGTTGAGTATAGTTTGGCGCCATCATCATTCAGGTGCCTGATATCAGCAAACAACAAAGGGCGGGCAGTAAAGAAGCTGTCGGTTGAACAATCATAAAAAGGGATATTATATTTTTGGGCTATCCCGTCTGCGATAATAAATGAATAATCTGTATGGGCCACTTTGCCATAATACGGCGAAACAAATATGAATAATTTGACACCCGCTTTTTTACATTCCCGGATAAAAGCGTCATAAAAACCAATTTTTTTGTAATCTAAATGGTAGGTCACTGTTGATACATACTCTGTAAGCGGTTGATTCCATTTCCTTGTTAGGGGTATGTACCCTTTAATATCCGGGTTTCTTTTTTTAGCGGAGTTGTAATTTCCAATAGCAATTTTGAGAATAGCTGAATTGAAAGGGTAGATTTTGGATACTAATTTATACTTTTCGAAACGGCTCTTTAATTCAATAATGCGACGCATTTCGGGGTGCGAATCATAGTACGGAAGTAAGGAGGCTATCCTGTCGTAAGTATCAACATCCCTTACAAATTCTTTATTTACGATATCTAAAATTATTACCTTAGGCAAATACCTTTTGAGTACAGCCTGCAAAATAGCATACTGGTAAATTATTGAACTGCCATCCTTCCCGGTATTATAATAAGTCATTTTCAAACTGTCTTCAAATATGTAAGGATGATAATGGTGGTTAGCCCTTGAAGATCCAAAAATAAGTACATCCGCTTTTGTATTGTCAATCGAAAAAGTTGTTCTGTATTCTGTTCCACCCTTCTGTTTGAAATAAAAATAGTGGAGCAAACTCCCAACAACATAATCAATTGCAAATACCAAAAGCAGGAAAGCCAACAATTTGGCCAGGAAGAAATAAACCGGACTTTTCTTTATCTTATTTATTATCGAATCAAACATAAACAGGTATTAAAATTGAAAATAGATGAACTCGCCACCGTCAAAAACACCCATTAATAATATCAAAATAAGTAGGGTGGCATAAGACAGGTAGCGGACCATCCATTTTTCATTATTAAAGAAGGAGAATTTGCCCTTATAATATTCCTTTTTTATTTCAGCAAACAACAAGATAAAAATGCCAGCAAAAGAGAAGATCAGCATGGATGAATTCTCAAAAAACAGTGGCCCCGGGCTGGTAAATATTCTCCTGGTTATTAAAAGGGCATCTGCGATATTATTCGCCCTGAAAAAAATCCAGGCAAAACTGACCAGTAAAAAAGTCATTATTATTTGAATACCATGATTTATAGGCCGGTATTTATTAAGCCAGCCAATTTTATTAAACCTTGATTTTAGGGGATTGGTAATATTTGAAAAAATTACATAGCATCCATTAAGCGCACCCCAAATAATAAAAGTCCAGTTTGCGCCATGCCACAAGCCGCTTACCAGGAATACAATAAACAGGTTGAAGTACCATCTTGGAATTGAAACACGGCTACCACCCAGGGAAAAATACAAATAATCTTTAAACCAGGTAGATAAGGATATATGCCATCGCTTCCAGAACTCCGCTATATTTTTGGCAAAATAGGGTCGATTAAAATTTGTCATTAATTTAAATCCCATCACTCTTGCGGCGCCAATGGCAATGTCAGAATATCCTGAGAAATCGCAATAAATCTGGAATGAAAAAAATATCGTCGCTAAAAAAAGAGTAGTACCATTATGATGGGAAGCATTATTATATACCGAATTTACATAGAGGGCCAGCCGGTCTGCAATGACCAGTTTTTTAAACATTCCCCAAAGTATCAGTTTAAGTCCCTCCACTACCCTGGTATAATCAAAGTTGAATTTTTGCCGGAGTTGTGGCAATAAGTTTTGCGGGCGCTCTATTGGGCCGGCAACAAGCTGCGGGTAAAACATTACATACAGGGAATAAATTCCAAAATGCCTTTCCGCCTGCTGGTTACCGCGATATACTTCTATTGTGTAACTCATGGCCTGGAAAGTGTGAAAAGAAAGCCCGATAGGAAGCAAAATCGAAAGATAAGGCAGCGGGTTTTTTACACTGGCTAATCCGAGGAGTAAGGATAAATTTTCATTCAGGAAATTATAGTATTTGAAAATTGCCAGCACGCCTATATTGGCTGCCAAGCTCATGATGAGGTATAATTTCCTTTTTTTGCCTTGTTCATTTGCAATCAATATTCCGGCGAAATAATCAATAACAATGGTGAAGCCTAAGATTAAAATATAGATGGGTACAAATGCCATATAAAAATAACAGCTTGCCCCCAATAGGAGCATCCATCTAAACCGATGCGGGATAATAAAATAAGCAAAGGTTACAAGGGTAAAGAAGAGTAGAAACTCAATTGAATTAAATAACATTTTGAAAATATGTAATTTGGCATCTTATTATAAGATGTATTAAGAAATTTGATATCGCCAACGTTTCAGGCTGGTTTGGTTTTATAGTTTTAAAAATACAGATTAATACAGGACAGCGTAATCAAATACGTGTTTTATTTTATTTAATTGATTAACGAAGGTTTGGAGGATTTAATACCTGGCAAGGGATATTTACAATATTTTAATGGCAAAAATTATAAATAATAGCCGTGGCTCCAGGTTTTATTCGAAACTTACTGTAAGATCAATGGAATCATTTTCCATTAAAGAGGATGTGTAGGAAGAATCGAAATTAGTTATTGCAGTTTTTCAATAATAATCCGGGAACTGCCCAGGTAGGTGATCATGATTTTTATGGTATCTCCAACCTTTACCGCAGTATCAGCAGTAGCCGCTTCAGTCTCTTTTGCTGCAGGAAGTTTAGCCTGGATTTTATTTCCCATTAAATTTACAAAAATCCCATGCGGCGTTATTTTGTAAACCGTTGCGTCAACAGGTGTTTTGTTTTTAAAGCATTGCATGGCCGCCTGGTACTCATGAATGAAGATTGACTTAAAAGGCGCAGCAGTAGCTTTATCCGGTTTGTCTGTATTTTCCAGTTTAAAAAAGTAGGGCTCATTCAAATTGCTTTCCGCCGGCTTTCTTTCCCATGGCGATAATTTTAATGGAAAGAAAATATAACTGCCGGTTTCTTTTACAAAATAATCATCATCTACTTTTTTTAGATAACCAACAAACCGGTTTTCGATCGCTGATTTATTGATGAGGTTGTCTAATGCATTATTGAATTTAAACTCAATACAATCAGCTATCATCTTGTCGCCCCTTGCGGAAAGATTGATAATAAAACTTACCTCATCGCCCACATGAAACTGGTGAATTCTTTTAATGATTTTTTCCGCCTTTAATTTCAACTGCTCCTTTTCACCGATATTTCCATTGATTGTTTTTTTCTTTCCGTTGATCGTGTATTCAATGGTTGCATAATCTTTATCGTGGTTAATAAAGGTGATTTTGCCCATTATTGTTTCTGTAGCCATGGTATGTGTTGTTTGGAGAAAAATTCCGACGTGTAAAAGTAAGTGCAAAAATGGCAAATAAAATTTGGGCGGCAGAGGAGCGAAATAAATGGCCCTCCCGGCGAAATAAAAAAGGGTTGGCTCATTTAAATAGCAGTAGTATTGGTAGCGGGAATCCTTACAGGTTTAATTCTTTTACAGGATCCCAAAACAGTTTTTTAAAGTCAGCTACCTGGTCGTTTTTCACGATAATCTTTTCTTTCTTTAATAACTCCTCCATTAAAGTGGGGGTTGCAAAATGGGCTTTTCCGCTAAGCATGCCATTCCGGTTTACCACGCGATGGGCAGGAACGGTTGTCTTAGTACTGTGTGCGGCATTCATTGCCCAGCCGACCATCCGGGCCGAAAGCCTGGTTCCCAGGTACCCGGCTATTGCACCATAGGTGGTAACTCTTCCCTTCGGCACCTGTCTTACCACATCAAATACGTCTTCAAAAAAAGAGTATTCTTTTTTGGGAGATTCATTTGTACCAGGCGGTAAGTTATTTTTCATCCGTTAATATTCTTTAATTGACTGGGCTTTCAGCAATTCCTGTCTCTTCGGCCCAGGTACATTTACATAATCATAAGGGCAGTGTTTACAGCCATTTCCACAGCAGGTTCCTTTCTCCAGGTGGTACTTTTGGGTAAGCACAATATAACCGTCTTCATTATAATAAAAATCTTCGCCCTCCACTAATTGATTCATATCCTTATTTAAATGTAATTAAGCTTTCTTAAACGTTTTCGGTTGCTTTTAAAATTTCATACAACTGCTCATCAATATCCGGAATACTATTTCGTATCCGGAATTTAAGATAATAAATTTTATTGCTTCCGGCAATATCCAATGCCTCGTAATGGGTCTTTATTTTAAGCAATGCACTGTCATTTTTGGCATGCACATCGTCGCAATCCTCAACAAGCTCCAGGTTATATAGTTCAATTACCTTTTTGGTAAATTCGTATAATTTAGGCGAATCAGTTTTTAAATGCAGGTAGCCGTTGGGACTCAATATTTGCTGGTAAAGCCTTAGAAACCGGGGATGGGTAAGCCGTTTTTTTGCTTTGGAGGTTCTGAGATGCGGATCAGGAAAAGTGATCCAGATTTCATCCACTTCTTCCGCATGGAAATAATCCGGCAACAAGGTAATTTGGGTACGAAGAAAAGCGGCATTCGTGATATGCTCTTCCACACATTTTTTAGCCCCGATATAAATGCGGTTGCCTTTTACATCCACCCCTATAAAATTTTTCTCCGGAATTAGTTTTGATAAACCAACGGTATATTCGCCCCTTCCGCAAGCCAGTTCCAATACCAGGGGGTGATCATTCTTAAAAAAAGAATGCCATTTCCCCTTCATATCACCCGGGTATTCCAATACGTTGGAGAAGTTTTTTATAGCTGCGAACCGCTGTAATTTTTTTTGCGCCATGGGGCGCAAATATAATTATAGATACTTGAAAACTGCCAGCTTTTGTTAAACGGTGCAATCGCCGGAAGAGATGAGGTTTTTAAGTATGGAAGTTAATCCCTGGCTGACTTTGCAAAATAATTATCAAGTGACATACGGCCGCTGCCCTCCAGCAGGAAGAACAATAAAAGAATAAGGATGATAATTGAAAAAAGAAGGTCTGATTCGCCTGCGAAAATACCCTTTTTGGCATTCACAAAAAATACAGCGCCTATGAGAATGGGTATTTGCAGCAGCGCTGCCCACCGGGTAAATAAGCCGGCAATAATCATACTGCCACCTAACAGGTGTACCGACGGAATGATAGTGCTTAGCCAGGAAGCGCTTTGCGCCAGTGAAGTACCTAATATATATTCTTCGAGCAAGGCTGTATTTTGAATAAAGCTAAAGCCCTTTACAAAAAGACAGAGTCCCAATGCAACCCTTATGATCACCAGCCAGGTTGGGTTATGCTTGCTGCTCCATTCATTTATTTGATGTAGGTAATTCATAATACCGGTATTATCAACTACAAAAAGAAGAGTATAAAATTACATTTTATAAATGGCTATGTCAAGAGGTGAGGCCGGGAAAGTTGAAAAATATTGCTGACGATTGTACCCATTTGCCATCCGGCAGGAAAGCCACACATACTGGTATGTTATATACTACAGACCCTACATAGCAGCCACATTAAAGTGGCACCATATTAGTATTCAAATCCCAAAGCAAAATGTCTTAAATGCAGGTAATATCAAATCAAAGGTCAGCAATATCAAATTTAGAATCGCTGGCTAAATTAATGGACTCGCAATTTAAAATTCCCGGAACTGATATCAGGTTTGGCCTGGATTCATTGATAGGTCTTATACCGGGTGCGGGTGACTTTGGAACCTTTTTAGTTTCCGGATATATGTTGATGGTTTTAGCTAAAAACGGTGCAAGCGGATTTGTGCTCGCCAGGATGACATTAAATATTTTGATTGATGCTCTGGTTGGATCGATACCTGTTTTAGGTGATCTTTTCGATGTTGCCTTTAAAGCGAATCAACGGAATATGCAACTCATGCGGGAGCATTATGTGGAAGGCCGTCATCGCGGTGGTGCCTGGAAATTGATACTACCAATACTGATCATACTCCTGGTATTTGTTGCCGGCTTAGCATGGTTAAGTTATCGGCTTTTTGTGTGGCTATTTAGCTAAAGGCTGCCAAAACCCAACGCAGGATTACTGCGCTGTTAGCGGCTGTTCTTTTTTTCATTGTTTATACCGGAGGATGGATTGTGAATAGAGATCTTGAATTGCTGGATTTACGTCAATCTCTTCCGTTAGTATTCCAACAATATTTTTGATGATCCGGCAACCATGATAAATCCAGGCGGATCGTTCTGTCCGTATCCGTAGATAATCTCATTTGTCGAAGATGTAAATTGTTCGGCGAATGCTTTTAATAGTCAAGTTGATAGAATTTACGTTGTCCTTAAAATTTCACAGCGTTGTTCTTTTTTGATTTTGCATTAATTGAACTATTAAATTGCAGATCAAACTCATAGTAAGAAGCAATGAAGTAAAATGTATTTACATTATTTACTTGTTTGTATTTTTTCGGAATTCCTATTGCCGGCCTGTAGAATAGTTGAATAATACTGCCCAAGGCAACCCTTTTGCCTGTTTTACCGTTTTGTTTTTAAACTACTTACACTTGTTATCTGCCGATGAACTTACCATAATAATCAGGGGATGCACGCTGAATGACCGGGCGAGTCAAAAGGAAATCTACAACGCTTTCTATAGTTATGCTATGGCAATCTGTGACCGCTACACCAATAACCAGGATGACGCCCTGGAGATACTGAATGACGGCTATCTTAAAATATTTAAAGAGATACATCGTTTTCAGCCAAGTTATTCAGATATCGTTGCTTCATTTAAAGGTTGGCTGAGAAAAATAATGGTGTACACCGCCATTGACCATTTCCGGAAACAGCGTAAACACGAGTTGGTGGGTGAACTGGATACCGCGATCATTCATTTACCATCGGATACGACAGATGCCTGTGATAAAATTTCTTATGATGAGATCATTCGGTTAATACAACAGCTCTCACCTGCGTATCGTACCGTATTGAATCTTTTTATCGTGGAAGGATATAGCC
>JANPIJ010000254.1:0-40332 GCA_031424955.1 Ferruginibacter sp.
AAGAAAATCTGTAGTACACAAACCGGAACTCAAAAAAAATGAAACAAAGTATTTACTGACTTCTCCGCCCATTTAGCTGCAATGTGGGTTCAGACTAACACCAATATCGGCAGAGACTCAAAACCTGCGTAACATTACGGCGTTTGAAAGCGAAAAAAAAAGGGCCGCAGGTATTTGCTATTATTGATTGTGTTTAGGAGCCGAGATTAGTAACAGGAAAGACAAAGGGCGGGAGCCCTGCGCCTAACGGATGTTGAATAAGTTGAAGTAAATTTTATTAAAAGCCCTTTCAGATAACAGTACAAAATCTGCAATAATAGCCGAATACATGATAGCTGGTAATTTATTTCCTGCCAATGGTCTTATCAACAATATAATTAGTCAAAAAATCTGATTTAAAACTTTCCCCGATCGGTATTTCTTCATCCTGAATGTACACATAGAAGCTATCAACCGCATCAATATTCTCCATATTTACTATAAAGGACTTATTGATCCGCACAAATGTTTTTTCCGGTAACTGGGCTGCGACGGTTTTAATATTCATAGCTGTTATTACTTTTTTATTGGCCAGCTTTATTACCACATAATCTTTCAAGCCCTCAATGTAGAGGATATCTTTAAAAAATATTTTTGTAAACTTCCTGTCTGCTTTCACAAAAACATAGTCATGGCCTACACTGTCAATTACGCTAGCTTCCTGCGATGGTGCTAATAATTTAAGATAAGACTCAGCCTTGTTCATAGCTTTCAGCAGGCGCTCCAGCCGAATGGGTTTTACCAAATAATCAACCGCATCCAATTCGTAGCTTTCCAGTGCATATTGCGGGTATGCCGTTACAAAAATAATCAGTGGCTTATTCACCATACTTTTCACAAAATCCAATCCATTCATCTCCGGCATATTGATGTCCAAAAATATCAGATCCACATTTTTATGTTGCAAAAAAATGCTGGCTTCAATTGCATTGGCAAAACTGCCGGCCAATGAAAGCGAGGGGATATTCTTCAGGATTATTTCCAAACCTTGCCTCGCCAATGGTTCATCATCAATGATAATAGCTGTCATGTTGGAATGGTTAGTTTTATGGTATATAAATTTGGCTGATCATTAATTAGTAAAGAGTAGGCATTGCCATACAGCAAATCCAGCCGTCGCCTGATGTTGCTTAATCCAAATCCACCTTTTTCTTTTACAGTAATAACTGATGGTTTAGAGTTGCGGCAATCAAAAACAAGTTGGCCCTTTGCTATGGTAAATTTTATTTTACAGTAAGATGCTTCCCTTGCATCAGCACCATGCTTCATGGCATTTTCAATAAAAATAATAAATAATAAAGGTGGGATTAATATACCAGTCGTTCCGCCATCTGTTAGGATTTCAAAACGGAAATTATCCCGCCGTATTTTTTCCAGCATTAAAAACTGTTCCAGCATCGCTATGTCTTTGCTTAAAAGTATTTTTTCTTTTGTGCTGTCATAAATCTGGTAACGAAGGACATCAGACAAACCTAAAATAACCTGCGAAGCTTTTTGCTGATCGGTTTGTACAAGTGTATTCAAATTGTTCAGCGTATTAAATAAAAAATGGGGGTTTACCTGGTTTTTCAAACTGGTAAGCTCTTCCCGCAGGGTTGCTTCCTTTAATTCACTCAGGTGCCGGGTATCAATCATCCATTTTTTAAAAACTTTGTAACCTGTGGTAGCTCCAAGAAAGACCAAAGGCAATAAAATATTATCAATAAAATCTTTAATACTCAGTGAAGGGATGTCAATATACTTGCCAAAATCATTATAGGCATAACTGCCATGTAAATATTCTCCAAAAAAGTAAAGAATACCAAGGCCAATTGAGCAAACGGTGTAGGCCAGGTAGCGGTTTTTAAAAAGTAACCGTGGTACTAAAACCAATGAGTTAAAGTAAATAACAATAATGGCTATGCCAAACATAAAAGCACCATGCTCATAAATTGCATTCATCAACTCGTGGTACTGCGGAATTGTTTTTGCGAGCTCGTCATTAGATTTTGGTATAAAGGTAGAAGCCAATGGAAGCAGCAATAGCAAATGCCTTACAAATGCAAGTTTTCTGCTCATCAAAAATTTCAGCAGATGGTTTTGCTGCTTTATTTCTAAAGACATTTGTATCATTTTAACAGCTTATAATGTTCTGGTCCACACTTCAGTTTTCCCTATTAAAGAGATGCCAATGTAGCCCCGTATTTCTAAGGTATTATTATTTTTCAGCTTTATTTTACAGGAATAGGTTTTACCGCCGGATGGGTCATATATTTTTCCATCATCCCATTTATTATTTCCATTAAATATAAACCCTTTTAGTATAACCATTCCTATCAAATCTCTTGTACGCATTGCCGGTTCTGGGTTTTTAGTATCCTTTCCTGGCCTTTTCAACCAGGTTATTTTACCGGTAAAATGCGCCCCTTCTTTGTAAATGAAAAGTTGGGCATCTTTGGCTGCAGTTTGCCAGGTACCTTTTATTTCTTCACCGGTTACCTGTGCATTTAAATTGATTGTAATGAATACAAACAAAAATAACAATATAATATTTTTCATGTTGATGGTAATTTATTGATAAATCATTCATTTTAATTTAACCCTGTTTTTTTCATCTTCTGCTGCCGTTTTTCTGCTGCGTTCGGCTTTTAAAGATTGGTTGCCAAACGACCAGCTAAAGGATAAACGTACATTCCGGCTCTCTTCCCATTGCCTGAATTTTACATTGATATTTTGGTAAAGCACATTACCGGTTGTTTTTTCTGAAAATAAAACATCGTTAAAATTGAGGGTTAGTTTTCCTTTCTTATCCCAAAATGTTTTTTGAATGGCTACACCTAAACTGCCCTGTTTGCCAATGGTAAAAAATTCATTCAAAAACCTGGTAGTGTAATAGCCGGAGACTTCCATGCTCCAGGTTGGCGCAGGCTTATATTCTACCTGCCAGTAAGCTATCCAATTCCAGGCTTTCTTATCGTATTTGCTGCCAAGATAATCAGCTTTATAGTGATTTAAAATTGCCTGGTTGCCACCAAAGCCGCTGATTTTTTTTCCAAAATTGATGGGGAAGTTTAATTCGATTGCCAGGTTTTGAAACTGGGCTAAATTTTCAGGTGTTGTATAGGTTTTGTTGTCTTCCTGCTTCGGTGCATTTTCAAATATCACATCTGTTGTTTTATTATAGCTTACAGCAAAAAAGGGCTGGTTATCGTAGGTTGCAGCAATCTTGAAAGCATCTGTCATTTGGGGCCTTAGCATTGGATTTCCTTTTGTATAGGTCAGTGAATCCAATACCAATATAAATGGATTTTGCTGCTGATAGCTTGGCCTGTCAACCCTGCGGCTGTATTGTGCTACTGCTGCAAAATGATCATTTACTTTTCTTGTTACAAAAACTGATGGAAAAAACTGCCAGTAATTTCTGTTTAATACCTCGTTGTTTTTTAATTTACCGGTAGCAATTGTTTGTTCTGTTCTAAGGCCTGCAACCAATTGCCATTTGTTTAGTTTTTTGCTGAGGCTTGCATAAGCAGCCTTAATGTTTTCCTTGTATAAAAATGCAGTACTTCTTGCAGTGTCTACAATTCCACTTTGGCTATAAGTAAGAAAATTATCAATACTGGCAAAGCTGGATTTTAATCCCATTTCCAGTTTTAATTCCTTTGCAAAAGGATGGGAGTAATCTGCTTTGGCTACAGCAAATTGTACCGGATTGTCCACCAGTTGGTTGTAGATGTTTTTTTGTATGCTGCCGGCTTTATTGGTGATCAGGCTGTTGTTATTGATGTTGAATTTTGAATAATCAATATCTACATTCAGCTCCCTGCCAGTGCTATCAAACTGGTGCTTCCAGTTAATATTGGCAGACCGGTTATTTCTTTTGAGTTGAATATTATTCAACGTTTTAAAACTGCTTATCTGCTCATTATTACCTGTATTGTATTCTATGGTATTATTGGTCATATCGCTGCCGCCATCCCTGTTAAATCCACGTATCAAAAATCCGATGGTATTTTTTTTATCAATATAAAAATCAGCACCAACCCGATAATTATGACTCTTTACTTTGTAGTAAAATAAATTCTCCTGAAAGTACCTGCTGTGTTCAATAATGCGGTCGAATTCGTTGTACTCAAACCAGTTTCTATGATTGTATCCATAGTTACCAAACAGGTTTACTTTGCCCTTGCGGTGATTTAGGGTTATGCCTGGACTGTAGCGGTAAAAGTTCCTGTTAAAGCCTTCTTTGTTATTGTTGTACAATCCCTGGCCGGCAGATAAAGTAAAACTTCCATTGGTACCGAGGTTGGCATTTTTTTTAAGAATGACATTGATAACAGATCCACCGGCAGCATCATATCTGGCACCGGGATTTGTAATCACTTCAATCTTTGAAATATTGGCTGCACTCACATCTTTCAATACCAGATTAATATCGGTGTATTGGCTGCTACGACCGTCGATCATAATCATTACACTGCTTTTGCCGGCAATGCTCACTTTATCATTTCTTATCAACACACCCGGTACTTTCTTTAAAATTTCGAGGGCATTAGAACCTGCTGCCGTAGCGCTATTTTCTACATTCACCACCAGTTTATCTGCTCTCTGTTCAAGGAAAGGCTTTTTAGCTATAATGGTTACTTCCGCTAGTGTATTAATTGATCGTTTAAGTTTAATGTCTGTTACTTTTACAATTGTATCGCTCACTTCAATTGCGGTAATTTGTTTTGCAAAACTGGCACCTGATGCATTCAATAAATAGGTACCCTTTTTTATTTCATTGAAATTATATTCACCCAGTGCATTGGTAATGGCCGATTGCAGCAAGCTTGAATCATTAAAATGCAGCAATAAAACTGTTGCTGCCTTTACAGGATTGTTGTTGTCATCCAATATTTTACCCGAAATTTTTTGTTGTGCATTTACTGTAATGATACAATTCATTAAACAGATTGCTATCAATAACTGCTTCATAATATTGATTTGATTTAAAGATGCAAGTTGTTTACTTTCAAGAGCATTCCTTTTAAATTTATAGCAAATGGCTATTTTATTATAGCAAACCTTTTGTTACTGATTAATCATGATTTAATTGACGAATCAAATTTTACAGGAAAATAAAAAAAAGAAAGCCGATCTTCAAAAGATTGACTTCATTTAAATTGTATACCGGTTTTACCAAGGAATTAATAGTAGTTTTTATTTCTTGTATTGCAAGGTCACTTTATGTAACGTTTCCAGAACAGGCTTACAATTTTTTATGGCATCCTGATTGGTAAGTATGGTGATACAAACACCCGATTGCGGATCGTATGCATTATCATTAATGCTCCCCGGCACATAGCCATTATGAGCAAATACCGTTCTGCCGTTTAAAAAATTTATTCTTTGCTCCAAACATAAACCATAACCAAAATTGGGTGCGCCCGCAGGAACGAATTGTTTCATTAATTCTAAAGAGTTTTGATTGATATTTTTCCCGCTCATCAATGCATTCCAAAACCTGGCATTTTCTTCGGCCGTGCTCAACATACCACCTGCTGCGTTATCTGCACTGCAAAATGCAATCCTGGAATAACCGATGGCATCGAGGTCTTCCAATTCACCGGTTACGCTGTAATCTGCCGACCATGAATGTGGTATCGTTAGTGTTGTTTTTTCAAAGGGATAATATACCGTTTTATCAAGGCCCACAGGTGAAAGTACCAACTCTCTCAATGAATTTTTCAATGGCTCATTGGTAACTTTTTCAATTATGATACCGGCAAGTAATGTATTTTGATCTGAGTAGCGATAATCGCTTCCCGGTGTTGTAAAATAAGGAGGCTCGAAAAACTGGTACATCTCTTCCGGTTGCCAACCCCTGTAAAAATCAGTCCGGATAGCCTCAATGAATAAAGGATTATAACTGAAATCGCCAAAGCCGCTGGTATGGTTCAGCAATTGTTTGATGGTAACTTTTCCGTTGGTGTATGGTTTGTTGATGATCCATTTACCAATAGTATCACTGATATTCAACAATCCTTTTTCCTGCAGTTTCAGCATCAATGTGGCGATATAGGTTTTGGTGTTACTGCCAATGGTTAAAATCATATTGGTATTAATAGGTACTCCTGTATGAGATTCTCCGTAGGCTTTTTTCCAGATACCAACATCCGGAACTAACACAGCCGCCGATACGCCTTTAATATTTAATGCAAGACAAATACTATCGAATGCAGTATTTAAACGGTTGTAAAGTCAATTTGCAGAGGTTTATTTACAAAATTTGCCTGAGGTATGTTCACTCCATCTTTTTTGCAGGCTGTTAATAATATCATACTCATTGTAATGAAAGATAATATTGCTTTTTTCATCTTTAAAATTTTTATTGGTTCTTTTTTAATTTGTTTAATAGTATAAACCGGTAAATATTCCGAGTTGAATTAACGGGAACTCATTGTTGGTTTTATCATACATTACGGTATCATAGTCGTGTTCAATTTTACTGAATAGGCCAATTACGATTGTAAGAACACACAAGGTTATCAGTAAAAGAAAGATTATTTTTTTCATAAATTTTTTATTGGTTGTTAAATGATGAGTGTTAAAATTCTATCTGGTAATTTAGGAAAGGGAATAAGCCTAACTGGTATTCCTTTTTTATTCTGCCGCTATCGTTATCATAATAGGAGGTATATCAATTTTTGTTGCTGGTAAGATTTTGTATATCAAATGAAAGCATGTGTGTACTATTTTTTCTGTTCTTTTTAAAACTTACTCCAATATCAAAACGGAAATAGGGATCTCCATTTTTGGTATAATACTGATCGGTTACATACATCACTTTACCCCGTGCCCTCGATGCAGCCAAATCTATTTCAGACTCTCTCAAACCACCGCTGGTAAGTAGTTTGGCATTAATTCCCCAGGTATTATTTGGATTATTTTTGCGCTTCCATTCTTTACCTGCCACCAGGTTTACCTGGTAGTTTCGGTTATACCGGGTATTAAACTCTTTATTGTTGTAATTGGTATATTTTGAAGCATACAAAGAACCGGTGGCCAGAAAGAAATAGTTTTTGTTGAATGGCTTTTCAAAGCTGATATCTACTCCATAATTTCTGCCGGTGCCATTGCTTACCAATGTGCCAATTTCAGTAAGGTCATAAAAACTGGCACTGTTTAAGATAGAGAAATAGCTGTAGTTTTTCTGCTCTACTGCCACATCATAGAGGTACTGGTAATAGAGTTCTGTTTTAAACCGGATATTATTTTTCAACACTTTATCATACCCTACAATGAAATGCAGAGCCATATTTATTTCAAGGTTTTTGTTGGGCATTGAACGTTCACTGCCAGCATCAGCATTTTCAAAATAATAAGTAGATAAATGCTCTGGTTTTGCATGCAAACCTGCTGCTAAAGAAAAGGTTTGATTACGGGCTGCTTTCACTGTGATGGCAGCTCTTGGCTCAATACTCTTTGTTTTATTTAGCTCAAGGTAGGATGCATGTAAACCAGTGTTGAATGTTACTGCATTGCTCACCTTGTATTTCCATTGCAGGTAAGACTGGTAGTAGTAACTGCTTCCTTTAGCAGCAAGGCTTTGCTTCCATACTTTGTCTATATCATCGTAATAGCTGTTGTTGTAATCAAAAGAAAGCCTGCTGCCAATAAAGCCCATTCTAAGGGTGCTTTTATTGCTTAGCTTATTATTGTATAAAACAGAAACCCTGTAAGCAATATCAATATCTTTCTCTTTGCCTGTAGGAACCTTTGCATATTTGTCAGACGGATTCAGGGAATCTATTATTGCTTCTGCAACCTGGCCAGAAGCTGAAACTATCGTTTTTAAATAAGATTGTTTGTTGAAAAATATCTGGTGCGATAAACCGGCTATTCCCAATTTACCTGGAGCATCCAATACAAAATTCGGGTCATCATCTGTCCATTTGGTACTGTCTTTTACTGGGTCTTTCACACTTTTATTCATGCCTCCCAGGCCAAACAAACTAAAGGTACCTATCTTTTTTGTGGGGAAATTTAGTTTGAAAGATAAGTCCTGGTATTGGGGTACTACTCCGCCAATATCTAAAAAGCCAGATACCAGCGAAAGGGTAGAGTAGCGGTAATTAAACAGGTAAGATGATTGCTCGCCTTTTTTAAAAGGCCCTTCTGCAGCCACTTCTATCCCCAACAGTCCTGCCATAAAGGAGTATTCCTTTTTGTCTTTATTACCGTTTCTAAAATTTAAATCAAATACACCGGCGGTAGCATTACCAAACTCTGCCGGGAATGCACCGGTATAAAAATCCGAACTGCCCATGGCACTGCTGCTGAGCATGCTGATGGCACCACCGGAGTTCCCCAGGCTACCAAAATGATTCGGGCTGGGGATTTCAACACCTTCCAGCCGCCACAGCACCCCTTTAGGTGAATTGCCCCTTACCACAATTTCATTGCTGCCATCGCCATTGCTGGATACGCCTGCAAAATTCTGTGCCATCCTTGCCGGATCGAAGGCTGCTGCAGGATATCGCCTGGTATCTTCAATAGAAAAAGACCTTGCACTTACCGTGGCAAATTCGTTATTTGCCTTTGTCCTGTTCTTTGATGCCCTGATAGTAACTTCATTAAGGTTTCCAATTTTTTCTGTTAGTGTAATGTTTAAAAAAACCTCTTTACCAGAAGTTACTGTGATGTCGTTGATCACCCTTGCTTCATACCCTACCAGCGAAACTTCCAGTGATTGACGACCCAATTTCACGTTGTTGATACTAAAGTTTCCATCTTTATCTGCAATGGTTTTGGAAGAAGTATTCACAAGTTTGATAGTGGCTCCTTGCAACGGTTTTTTTGAATCGGCATCAATGATGGTACCTTTTATTTTTTGCGAAAGATTGGCTTCGCCTGTTTGTGCTGCACCTGCAAATGCAATTAATGTACAGGTGAAAAGAATCAAAATTTGCTTCATAATTTTTTATTTATGTCTGCAAATTGTTTGATTTTAAAAATGTTGAGTAATGAATTATAGCAACAGGGTTTTTTTGTAGATGAACGCAGGTTTTCAATAAACAAAAAGGACAAATTTTTTTCAACAAGATCATAGTAGTTGAACATTATCTTTCTTCAATCAGCATTTCTTTAAATGATGCTATTTTTCAAACACCATACATTGTGCCTGCATGGGGTAATTTTTTTTATTGACAATGATATTTTGATCTTTACATAATTGAGAATGGATAAAGTAAAATTGTTCCTGTTCAATCGTTTTTACCCATTCCGCTTCAGTTCTAAGATGAAAACCATATTGTGCAAAGGGCATTTTGCACAATATTTCTGCTGGACGAAGGCCGATATACAATCTACCTCCCGGTTGCAGCACGCGGTATATTTCTTTCAGGTTTGCGTGCGGATTCTCCCAGAAATAAATCAGGTTTACCGCAATAACAGCATTAAAGCTATTTTGCCCAAAAGGCAGTACTTCAGTTTTTACCAGTTGAATTTGTAGCTTTTTACCCCTAATGATGGCTGCATTTATTTTAGTTGCCTGCTGAACCATACTTTTAGAAAACTCAACGCCATACATTTTAATATTTGATGCTTTACTGATAAAATCCTTAAAATATTTACCGTTGCCAAAACCTATTTCCAGCATCTCATCTCCATCACTGCTGCACATATTATCCAGTACCATGTTGTAAAGCTGCTTATTACTTTCATTCATCTTTAAAGCAACTTTATTTGCAAAAAAACCATGCGGATTTTTTAATTGCGCTACCATAAATTCAGGATTATTGGCCGGGTTTACTGTAGAAAGTATATAGCTGAATATTGACATGATGTGGTTTTTTTTATTAAAAAAATAAGGCATAGCTTATGCCGGGTGTAGGATTAATTTTTGTATCCTTACCATCTGCGGCTAAAGCTGCCACACCCAGGCGAAGATTCAATCCTTTGTAAACCATCCAACGAAAGCCCAAATCTGCAATGCCAGCATTTACATCTTTATAATCCCTTGTAGTACCCCTTGCAAAAGAAAGGGATCCATAAAAAGAGGAAGGGTTTTCCTTATTGCCAACAGGAAGAAACCAGTAAGTTAATCCAGCTTTCATAAATTCGGTGGTTACGTTAGATTCGAAATTTGAAGGGTAATAACCCGCATGAACAGATATATGTTTATACCTGTACTCTGCACCAATTGAAGGGTTGCGGAAACCGTTGATGCTCAATTCATGTTTTGAAAATTTGCTTTGTGCAAAACTTGTTGCCGTTGCCAATATGAAAATGGCGGTAACGATCTTTATCATTTGTTTTTTTAATTTTTTGGTTGATATTGTAAAATTGGAATTTTGTTGATGGAGCAGAAAGGACATTTGTCTAAAAGCGATTTGAAATAAAAAAAGGCCTGATAATCTTATCAAGCCTTTAATAATGGGTAATAAACTTTATACTGTTATTGTCGGCATTATGTATGCCATCAGCCTTTCCCATTATTTTGTTTTTTCCTGCTAAAATAACAAGCATCTGAATGACTAATAATTATTGCTATGCCATTGGGGTCTTTATCTGAAGCAAATGGAAGATGTTTTTCATTGGACAAATCTGTGAGATTGTGAGTGCAGGTACCATCAGACGATTCGTTTATATACAATTCAATTTCAAAGTCATCAGCACAATCAAAAAATACTATCCGCATGTCTTTCGAGTGAATCATAAAATGCAGTTCAGAAGACTCTTTTATCACAAGCGCCAGTTTATGCTCAAAAAAATCTTTGGATTGCTTTAGACACTACGTTTTAAATACTATCGCCCTTATATCTTGCGGCATCATTTTTTCTTATTAAATTGAAAAGAATAACCAATACTTACATAAAATACAAGTGGAGTAAATCCTATACCAGGGGCAAGGGTTTTAATTTCCTCCGTTTTACCTGTATTTCTATTCAGGTAACTGAAACTGTCGCCTTTTAAAGTAGAAGATACAGTGGGCCAAAACCTGATACTTGGTGCAATTAAAATACCCTTTAAAAAGTTATTCTTCCTTTTAAACGGTTGATAAAAGCCATATAAGCCCAAGCCAAAGCTAAAAATATTGTATGCAGTAATTTGATTACGCCGGTTTTGTGCATCTCCCTCATAATAATATTCAAACCGGTGCCATTTAGGTTCTACTCTTAGGTTATCCATTCTTTTAAACAGTATCCAATACCAAATCCGGTAGTCCATGGCTCATGCACAGCAACACCCTGCTTTTTCAATTTATCAGTTACAAGGTTTCCTTTAAAGTCGAGCGAAACACCATGTGAATAATCAAAAATAAAACGGTTGTGGATGTAATTGCCTTCAATATTAAAACCGGAGGCTATTAAAGGTTGTGTCATTCCAAAAAGAAAATTTATCCTTTTTTTTTTGGATTTCCAATCTTGTGCATTGGCGTTAAAAACTGCGGCGATAGAGATAGAGAAAATGATTGCCTTTAATGAAAGGGCTGTTGTCTGTTTCATAATTTATTTTTTTTTGTTGTTAATAATTATGACACAAAAATGCACCTCCAAAAAATGGATTTCATTCACATTTGTTAAGAAAGGAATGGCAGCGATTATTTTCTTATCCTGCTGAGGGATTGGGGTTTGATACCAAGGTATGCTGCAATATAGTATTGAGGTACCCGGTTAACCAAATCAGGTTTTTCCTCTATAAATTTATATTAGCGCTGCTTTGCCGTTAGCATGGCCGGGTTTGCACTGTGTTGGGTATTGTTTATAAAAGATAGCTCCGTATAATAACTTTTAAGCGCTATGAATTTTGGCTGCAATTGAAAAAGCTTTTTCCATGTTTTCGGCAGAAAGCCTTAAGAGCAATGTATCTTCCAATGCATTTATATTCATATCAGACGGAGTTCTGCCGGTGAAGCTTTTAAGGTAACCGAGCCATTCATTTTCTATTGTAAAATCACATGGTATTTCTACGCCATCATAAATTTTATAATGCATTGTAAGGCCAAATTTTACGTATGCGACATAATGGCTTACCTGGCCTTCCAATAAAAAGTGATCTCCCTTTTGAATAAAAAATCATCCAAATGATTGATGAAAAGCTCAATTTCCGCATCCTAAAAATTGCCAATTGATTTTATTTGGGCTACCAGGTTGCTAAGCATTTTGAAAGTTTTGTTCATTAAAAATAATACACAACCTGCTGATTCTGCTCTAAATAAATTTCATTTAAATATTAATTCATTTTTGTGAAGATATAACCGGGCATAAAGATTGGTGAAAGAAAAATACCTGAAAAGGAATCTACCTTATTTTACTCCTGATGCGGCTGAGGTGCCTTGGAGTAATACCCAATGTAGAAGCTAAAAATTGCAATGGAAGTTGTTGTAATAATTGCGGTTCTTTTTCTAATAATTTTTGATAGCGTTCTTCGGCACTTTGTGTTAGCAGTCCAAAACGGCTTTCATCAATACAAATAATCTGTCCATCCAAAATCTTAATGTAAAAATCTTTAAAACCAGAAATTTTTGTCTGCAGCGTATCAAAATCATTTTTGTGTATCATCCATACATCGGCATCTGTTACTGCCCGTATGTTTTCCTGTGCAGGTTTTTGTTGCAATACGCTAAGCAGCGATGCTATAAAACCATTTTTACCTATAACGTAAGTGGTTATTTCATTTCCATCCTGGTTAAAATAATATTGAAATACACCCTCTTCTATAAAAGCAAGGTGTGGGTTTATACTGCTTTCAGTAGAAAAGAAATTTCCTTTATCAAAATGCTTATGGAAAAAAAAGGAGCTAATTGTTTCTATTTCCAGTTTTGTAAATCCAAGTGTCACTAAAAAATATTGTAGTGGTTCCATCAGCAGATGTTGAAATACAAATGTATAAAAGCTCTTTTAAAATGGGGAACAATTTTTGGATGCATTTTAAAATTGTTCCAGCATATTAAAAGGTTGCCAATCTTCATTTATAAATCAATATGTTAAAAGGAATTTTTAAAAGTTTGGTAACCATTGCTACAATAATAAATGCGCCCCAATTTTTTATCAATATTTGATGATGGCTTGCTGGTTCACCAGCATAACATTCAAAATTTTATCAAATTTCCTTTGTTTATTTTATCATAATAGAATTGAAAAATTCCGATTTCATATTTTCACTGCCCTTGCCGCCCCTGCTATTGAATATAACGTTGTAACTAATGGTGCCATCTACAAATATCAGAACGGTAAGTACATTCGTTTCTCCTTTAGTTGATTTCCTGTTAATTATCATTCTCAGCGCTTTGGTATTATTTATGGTAGTAAATTCATCTTTTACAAGTTCAGCACCTGCACCTAAGCTTTTTAAAAAAGCCGATTTAGCCTGCTCCCAACTCTCATCTTTTCCCATTTCGGTTGCCAGTGTTTCTGCATCAATACCTAAAGTTGCACCTACATCGGAAGCCACTACCATATAGTTGGCCGTACTGTCTGACTGTTTAAGAATATAAGTAAAATTACCGGCAGAGGGTTCGTTTTTTACCGGCTTTTCAGGAAATGAAATAGATACATTGTCGTTAACATTTATCTTTTCCCAATTGGTTTGTGCTCCACAAATACTGCTGTATAAAATGAAAGATAAGGTGATAAACTTTTTCATTTGAAGTTGTTTTATTTTGATTATCAATTTTATGTTTATTTGCTCTTTTCTAAATCTTTTTCAATGGTTGCATGGTACACATTTACACCAATACTATACAATTGCAGGTTTCTCTTAAAGGGATAAATCATGATTTTATTAGCTGCCCTTCCGATGTTTATTTTTGTCCAGGTTTGCCCCCCATCTACAGTTTCATATCCAATGTTAATGGTGCCAACAAAACCATGCTGGTCGTTGATGAAACCTATCCCAAACTCCCTGGCAGCAGCATCTTCACAAAGATTAATTTCCTGCCAGGTTTTGCCGCCATCAACGGTTTTGGCTACTCTTTGCTGTTTTACGGTTGTATCCGGATTGTAGGATTGTATGGTTACATAGCCTGTTTTTCTACTGGGGAAAGACACCTTCCAGTTGGTTTCAAAAGGCCGGTTAGATTGGTATCTTTTCTCCCATGTTTTCCCACCATCGGCTGTATAAAAAATCAAAGCATTGCTGGAACTGATATCTTCATCTGTAGCAGCACAAACAAAGCCTTCTTTTGTGTTGAATATTTTAATATCAAACAGCATTTTACAATCTGCATTCATACTGTTGGAAGTAAATGTTTTACCCCCATCATGCGATACCATCATATTAGCCGGAGTGCCTACTCTGCCAACTGCAAATACATGATACCGGTAATCAATATTTCCATGATTAATGTACTGCTCTTTTACAATATCAATGGCACACAATCCTTTTACATAAGGGCCTTTATAATTGACTGCTTCCCAATTTTTGCCACCATCGCTTGTTATGTATAAAGGAACTGTTTCTTTTACATTAGGGAAATAATCAGTACCTACATTGCCAGCAAAACCATTGACCGAATCGATAAAACTGATGCATCGAAAAAATGTGCCGGGCTTATCGTATATTTTTTCCCAAACTGCTCCTCCATTGATGGTACGATAAATTTATCCCTGCCAATTCCACTACCAGCCGTAGTTCTCATCTGTAAAGCAAATATCATCCTGCTTACCGGGGTGAGGTACCGTTGTTTGCTTTTGCCAGGTAACTGCCGTTGTTGACTGAGACATTCCATAAGATATAAACAGACTAAAAAGAATACTGATGAATACTGATTTCATGCTGATTGATTAAGTAGCTGCCACCATTAGCAAAAATGTTGAATTGTCGTCGTTGTTACTATAATCTTCTCCTACAAGTGAGTTGAACAACACCAAACCCAAAGCACATAACAGCAGCAATTTTTCTGCATCTTCCATGGAAGTGCCAATGCTGAAACTGACTGACCGCTGTTTTGCTTCTCGTGGTAGAAAATAGGATAGCAATTCCTGTTGCCCGTCGAGAACCCGGATTTTTAAACCGCCTTTATTGAGATACTCACATTTATAAACCGTATCATCCCAGCAAAGTATTTTACCACTACTGCCCCAAAAACCATGGGACAATTTTACTATTTCCGTTTCTTCTACTTTGATGTAAAAGGAAGGCCTCCACGATCCCTTTCGATATATACTGTAATTTTTTTGGTTGATGGTGACTGATACACTACCGACAGATTGAGAAGTTAGCTCAATCAATAAGGCTTCATCATTTTTTAAGAAATATTTTTCACTATCCTTAATCCATTTTACATTTTTCATGGTTTAATATATTTTAATGATGACGGGAAAACCAAAGCCATCGAAACCAGTGGCGGTATTTTCATTGATGGCGGCTTTACAAGGCTTACCTGTTTTTTGCCGAAAGCCATCAGCAAAACCTTGCTTTATATCTGAATAAGCTGCGAAGCAATATAGTGTTATTAAGAGCAGCAATATTTTTTGTACTGGCTTCTTCATGCTAAGTGTGTTAATGTTTTTAATTTGACAACACAAATTTGCTAAGGAAAAACAGCCTGGCATAGGAGATTTACACAAGCGCAGGATTACGGAGATGTGTGCAGAAAAGATATAGAGACTGTTTTTTAAACACCCATTAATTCTTTAAACTTTACCGACTGGCGTTGGCTAATATCGATCGTTGCACCATTTTCCATTTCAACCTGGAGGGCATTGTTAAAAGTCGGATGGATATTTTTGATGAAATGAATATTGATGATGTGTTGGCGTCCTGCCCTGAAAAAATGGGTTTCAGGAAGCTTTTCTTCCAGGTAGTTTAATGATTTATGGAGCAACGGCTTTTTGCTTTGGTAATAAACCCGTGCATAGTTTCCAACAGATTCAATGAAACTAACTTCTGCCAACGGCACAAAATAGCATCGTTCCCCATCCTTTATAAAAATGCGTTTTTCTATACTCAATTTACTGCTGCTTTTTTGCACAAGGGCCAGATGTTTTTTTACTTTTTCAATGGCTTCGGCCAACCGCTCTTTGTTTACCGGTTTCAAAATATAATCCAGTGCATTTACTTCAAAAGCTTTAAGGGCAAACTGATCGTATGCTGTTACAAAAATTACCTGCGGCGCTTCTTCCAATTCCTCCAGCATTTCAAAGCCGGATTTGCCGGGCATATTAATGTCAAGAAAAATCAACTCCGGTTGCAATGTCTTTATCTTTTCAATTGCTTCCTGTGCATGATCGGCGGTTGCAATTACTTCAATATCCTCATACTGTTGCAACATGGTTTGCAATTCTGCCAATGCCAGGGGTTCATCATCAATAAGTAAAGTTTTTATTGCCATGATAAAGGGGTTTTAATACAGGATTGTACAAATGTACTTTGCTGGGTGATGGTAAAAACTGCTTTGTGGTGATATACTTCATCCAGCCTTCGGGTAATGTGTTTCAGGCCTATCCCTTTTGTATCTTCGGGTGCATAGCTACCTGTATTTTCTACACAAATTTGCACTTCATCGCCATTGATACAACTTTGGATGCGTATACAGCTTTCTCCCATTTGCTTTGCCACACCATGTTTTATCGCATTTTCTGCCAGTGATAAAATAATAGCCGGTGGTATGGTTTGGCTAATGGTACTTTCATCAATTTTAAACTCAATCTGTAATCTCTTTCCAAACCTCATTTGTTCCAGCTCCAGGTATTTTTTAACCTCTTTCATTTCATCATATAAAGGTATTAATAACTCCTTACCATATTGCAAGGTGAAGCGGAGCAGTTCACTCAGCTTTACTATGGCATCCCTGCTTTTCTCCGGATTGATAATGACAAGTGCCTTAATGCTATTGAGTGCATTGAATAAAAAATGTGGGTTTAATTGGTTTTTTAGCAATTCCAGTTCGGTGGTTTTTGCAAGGTTTTCTATTATCAATTTTTCCTGAAGTATTGTATTTTTTTGTTCCAATATTTTATACATAAAGTAGATAATTATCCATACACCAACATAACGCATCCAATTGATGATGGTTCCGGCGATATCAATAAAAGTTACGTTCTTAAAAAACAATGTTGCATTCCGGGCAATGGCAGGCAAAAAACTTACTATTGAAATAATGGTGGCAATTATTATAGTGGATATAAAAGCTATCAGCCAGATACGAACCACCTTTTTAAGAAAAAAATCACTCTGTTGCAGCAGATAGCGGTACAAATGTGTACACAGCATACCTGCTATTGCATAGGTTACAAATGTCTGCAAAAGTGACAAGTTAAATTTGCCAGTAATAAAAAATGTGTAGTTAATGGTTTCAATGGCTACCATGCCAAACCAGCCAATGCATTGACAGAGCCAGTATATCCATTTGTGATTCATTGATGCAAAATAAGCATACGGTTTTTATTTATTACATTAAAGGGGCTTTTTTACATGAGTGCATGAAAAAACCTTTGAATGCTGATTTATAAAAAATCTGAAGCAGCTATCACTCTCGGACGTTTAAATATTGATAGAGACGGCTCCTTCTTATATTGTAGAAAATCCTTGATGAGTCAAGATCTGTATTTTTAAATTTCTTTGATAAAATGCACCTGTTTACAAAAATCTTATTTGGGTAAAATTCTACCATCACATATTAAATTGCCTGAAGATGCTCAGCCCAAAACGTTCAGGCAAGATTTAGGCATAAGAAGTTTTTGAATCAGCAACTGAAATGACTGCTTTCCAAAAAATTTGATTAGACAATAAATGAACTATCAAAGAGCCATTTGATTAAAACTATTTTGTTTCCTTTTATCTGAGGCTTTCCTTTTTTAATTCAGCAATATTTTATTGGGGGTTGCTGTTCTGAATTTTTTTGAGGTTACCAAACTGAATTTGCAGAATGCTTGCCAAACAGGTGGAGGTGCTTTACTATAAAAAACTTAAAAGAAAGTTTCCACCCCTCTATTAAAGTACGGCGTCCCAAGGCCACAAAATTTCAAATACATTAATAGAAATACAATCAACAAAATCAAATCTGTGCCCAGGGAGCTGAAGCACTTTTCTTAACCAAAAGATAATAACTCCCTTCTGAGATTCTGATTATTGTTTCAGTACTTTACCATTTACAGAGCTTTATTACGAAAAAATCATGAAGTACTATTTATTTATCTGCCTGATAGTTCTTCTGCAATCTTGCTCCCGGGACAGCAGCACAATCAAAATCAAAGGATCGGATACCGAAGTAAATCTTGCAGTGCAATTGGCTGAATCATTTCATGAAATAAATTCCGGGATTTTTGTGTCAATATCAGGCGGAGGCTCCGGGCTTGGTATCGCCTCCCTGCTGAATGGTACTGCAGATGTTGCCAATTCTTCAAGGAGTATTAAAAACGACGAAATCGAATTGTTTAAAAAAAGAAGTTCCGTGGTGGATTCTTTTGTTTTTGCCCAGGATGCAATCGCCTTTGTGGTATCGGCTGATCTTCCCTTAGATTCAATTAGTCCGGCCAGCCTGGGTAACATATTGAGTGGCAGGATTACAAACTGGTCATCCATTACCCATAAAAATATACCCATCAATATTTATGGCCGGCAAGGTAATTCAGGCACCCATGATTTTATCAAGAAAAAATTAGCCATAGAATTTACACCTTATTCCAAACAGATGAACGGTAATGCGCAGATACTGGAAGCCATCAGGGCAGATCATTCAGGAATTGGGTATGTGGGTGCCGGATACGTTGCCAATGGCAACAGTAAAGGAATAAAAGTGTTGCTCATTTATCCTGAGAAAAATGAACAGGCTGTTTCGCCTTTGGATGCCAACATGATTGCAGCCGGTAAATATTATTTTCAGCGGCCTTTGTTTCAATATTACAAAGCATCAGCTTACGAAAAAGTAAAGCCCTTTATTGATTTTGAAAAAAGTGACCCTGGAAAAAAAATAATTCAGTCAGCAGGCTATTACCCGGTAAATAAAATACCATGACAATAAAAAGAAGGGAGCATACGGATTGGTTGTTGAAGCAGGTATTCAAGGCCACGGGCCTTATCACCATCGCATTACTTGGGGGGATATTTTTCATGTTAATGTACAACAGCATTGCTTTTTTTGCGGAAATAAAACCACTTGATTTTTTTACAGGTTCACAATGGAACCCGGAAAGTGCAAAAGGTAAATACGGCATAGCCCCTTTATTGGTAAGCACCGGCCTGGTAACTTTAGGAGCTATGCTGATTGCGGTTCCACTGGGAATATTTACCGCTGCGTTTTTATCTGAGCTGGCCCATCCAAAAATAAAGGCAATTTTAAAACCACTCATTGAAATGCTGGCAGCAATTCCGTCAGTCGCTATTGGCTTTTTGGGCATAGTACTTGTTGGCCCCGGCATTGCAAAATTATTTGGCATTTCAAACGGACTCAATGCTTTAAATGGGGCAGTACTATTATCCGTAATGGCATTACCAACAATTATAACGATCAGCGAAGATGCTATCAATGCAGTACCAAAAAGCCACCGGGAAGCGTCAATGGCATTGGGCGCAAATAAATGGGAAACACTTTTTAAAGTAACATTACCTGCTGCACTGCCGGGATTAATTGCTGCCGTAATGCTGGGGCTTGGCAGGGCATTGGGCGAAACAATGACGGTATTAATGGCAACCGGAAATGCGGCTGTACTTCCCAAAGGTTTTTTAGATGCAGTTAGAACCATCACCGCAACGATTGCTATTGAAATGGGTGAGGTACCTTATCAGACTACCCATTACTTTGCACTTTTTGCGATCGCTGTAGTCTTGTTCCTGATTACACTGATCATTAACCTGCTCGGAGAATATTTTGCCAACAGTTTACGAAAATATCATGCATGATAAAGAAAATACGACACCTCTTCGACTGGATGTTGCTTTTGGGAAGTACGCTGATTGTATGTCTTATACTGGGCGTTATTTTGTGGGATATTTTTTCAAAGGGTATGTCTTCGGTATCCTGGAGTTTCATTAGCCATTTCCCCACCGATGGCATGACGAAAGGAGGAATACTACCTGCCATTATCGGAACGCTTGTACTCACATTTATTACTACCATTTTTGCAGTACCATTTGGTGTGGCATGTGCTATTTACCTGAATGAATATGCAAGGCCATCCGTACTAACCAATATCATCAGGGCTTCTATCAGGAACCTGGCCGGTATCCCTTCTATTATTTATGGCTTATTTGGCCTTGCACTATTTGTGCAGGGGTTAAGATTAGGCACTTCTGTTTTATCAGCAGGGTTAACATTGGGACTGCTTTCCTTACCCTATATTATCACCACTACAGAAGAAGCATTGAAACGGATCCCCAACAGTATGAGAGAAGCTACCCTGGCATTAGGTGCTACTCAATTTGAAACTATCAAAGATGTGGTATTGCCAAAAGCGTTGCCTGGTATCTTAACAGGCGTAATACTAACCATGTCAAGAGCTGCCGGTGAAACCGCACCCATTTTATTTACAGGTGTTGCGTTTTACATTAATGGTATCACCACTTCTGTCAACCAGGAATTTATGGCACTCCCTTATCATTTGTATATGCTGAGTACACAGCACCAGGCTATTGAAGAAGTAAGGCCATTGGCCTATGGAACAGCCACGGTATTGATCCTGCTGGTTTTTATGCTCAATATTATTGCCTTTTATATCCGGTTTAAACACAGAACACAAGATTAATATGGAAGACATCAAATTATCAGCACATAACCTTAACCTTTTTTTTGGGAAGAAGCAGATTTTGAAAAATGTAACGATCGATTTCCCTAAAAATAAGGTTACCTCTTTAATTGGACCTTCAGGCTGTGGTAAATCTACTTTATTGCGAACATTCAATCGGATGCATGATCTTTCGCCGGATGCAAAAATAGACGGCTCCATAAAAATAGATGATCTTGATATTTACGATAAACATAGTTCGATTACAGCTATCCGGAAAAGGATCGGCATGGTATTTCAAAAGCCTAATCCTTTACCAAAAAGTATTTATGAAAACCTTTCTTATGCCCTTAAAATTCATGACTTTCCGAAGACCGAAATACCAGGACTTATTGAACGGGCTTTAAAAGAAAGTTATTTATGGGAAGAGGTTAAAGACGAACTAAAAAAGCCCGCGGTAAAACTATCCGGCGGGCAGCAGCAAAGGCTTTGTATTGCCAGAACGGTTGTACTTAGACCGGAAGTAATTTTAATGGATGAACCTTGTTCTGCATTAGACCCAATCAGTACACGCAAAATTGAGGACCTGATTACAAGCCTGAAAGAAAATTACACTATTGTGATCGTTACCCATAATATGCAGCAGGCCCTACGCATTTCAGATAAAGTAGCCTTTATGTACCTGGGTGAGTTAATAGAGTTTGACAGCAGTGAAAATATATTTAAGCACCCTCAAAAGGAACTTACCAAAAATTATGTAAACGGGCACTTCGGGTAGCTACAATTCGTCAACAAAAAGATCTCCATTACAAATTACCGGTAAATACAGATTGGAAGTTTAATTAAAGCGGAAATCTTACCAAAAAAAATTTATCCTTTGATTTCCTTCATCCGCTAAAACGGCGGGCTAGCCAGGTGTTTTATCCTGCGCTTACATAGTAAGGCACCCACAAAAAAAAAATCCTGCTATCGTCGAAATTCACTCCCGTTGATGTTGGGTAAATCAACCCTTACCATCCGCCATTGTGTAACATAAACAAAACAATTACTTAATGTGACCGGATAAAAAAAACGGCTAATTTTATTGCTCAAATCAGTTTGTAAGTCCCTCCCAAATAAAATCATTTACAGCCCGGCACAATCAATAAAATGAATGGATGTACGGGTTGTTTATCAGTCATCAAAAATTCAAATTCATTGGAATCATTTTACCTAAAATATTTTACTAAAACTAAAATGTATGAGAACTTTTTTATTCTTTAGTTTATTGTTTCTTTCCATATATAGTAATGGACAAGGAGTGATAGCTGACCCCGCTGTAAGCCAGATTACCGCTGAAAGTATTGCAAACGCACCCCTGAATGCATCCGGGATCCCTCTTGACAATGTTTTTAAATTAAATATCCCGATTTACAACAAAAATCTTTTAAACGGCCTTCCGCAAGGCTCCTGTAAAATAAAAATTGGCCTTGGTTCAAAAATGGTGCTTGATCCCCAGTTCATTTTAAGTTCCCTTCCTACCAGCACCTATTTTAACTGGACATATGATAGTTTCTCCGGCCAGGTGCAAATAACCGGCGAGTTGAAGGATGATTTGCCGCCCAACTTTTCAGACAGTGTATTGCTGAATGTAAAAGGCATTGTCCAGGGTAATTCCACTGTTACAACCAATTTCCTGGTTACTAACCATAATACCACCATTGTTTTATCGGATGAAAACCCTTCCAACAATAATTCCTTTCTGGCCTATACCATTGTTCCGGGGGGCCCCCTGCCGGTTTCATTTACAGGATTGACAGCAGTAAATAAAGGATGCGCTATCGATGTCAATTTTTTTACGGAAAGGGAAATCAATGTCAGTAAATACGAAATTGAAATCAGTAAAGATGGCACCGGCTTTATCAAAGCCGGGGAAATAACAGCAGCTAACCTTAGCCAGTACCAGTTTGATTTCGCTATCACGGAAACGAATAAAGCAAGTGTATTGTATGTGCGGGTAAAATCGATTGATAAGGATGGCAGCTTTAAATACAGCAGCACCAAATCTGTAAAAGGCTTATGCAGCAATGATTGGGCGGTTGCAGTTTACCCAAACCCCGCCTATTCAGTATCAGCCATAACAATTACCGCAAGGCAGGGATCATTTAATGGTAAATATGCCGTTAGTTTAAACGACCTGGCGGGTAAACAAATATTAATAAAACAATTGAATTTATCCGGGGCAACCCAGTTCAAACTGGATACCGGTAATTTATCTACAGGCCAGTACATCATCAATATCCTCAACAAGGAAGAAGGAAAATCAACTTCTGTAAAATGGCAAAAATATTAACTGCTACCCGCTGTTAACTTATTAAAATTATAGAGACAAGGATTAATTTAATACGGTTAAATTTTTGAACTCCTCCCGTTTATAAACGGGAGGAGTTTTTCCGTTTATAACCCGTACAAATATAAATAATCGTAATGAGCCTGAACATCATAAAAACCTACATTGCCTGCTGCCTGCTTTTATTACTGTTTTCGGTTCGGGGTACTTCACAGGTAATTGCCGACCCGGCCAACGGGCAGATGGATATAACTGACCAGGCAGGGGTAAGTTTGAACGCCAACTTCATTGCGCCTGCTGCGATTGTAACACTTAAAATACCGGTGTATAATTTAAATCAACTGGTGGCTTTGCCTGCAGGAACCTGTAAATTTTTAATTACCCTGGGCAATAACATAATCCTGGATCCTTCATTTAACCTGGCCACAGCTCCGCTTAGCAACTATTTTTCCTGGACTTCAGCCATTGCAGCAGGCAAGGTGCAAATAACCGGCAATCTGACTTCCGTGCTTCCGGGGGATTTTAGCGGGATGGCAGAGTTTAACATAAAAGCAACCACTGCCAAAGGAACTTCCATTATTGAAGCGGATTTTTTAGTAACCAACCACAATACTTCCACCACACTCACGGATGAGGACCCGAATAATAATAATGCCACCCTCACTTATACCGTAACAACGCAAACCGTGCCGGTGAACTTTACGGCTGTATCGCTTATAAAAAAAGGATGTAGCGCAGAGGTAAATTTTACCGCAGAAAACCCTGTTAATGTAAACCGTTACGAGATTGAGCTTAGTAAGGATGGGGCAGCCTTCATTAAACTGGCTGAGCTTTCTATCAAAAATATTTCCACATATCAATACGGGTTCCCATTGCCAGATAACGCTACCACTCCCAATATATTTATTAGAATTAAATCGGTTGACATGGATGGAAGCGTTGGTTACAGCGACACCAAACAAATAAGCGGAAACTGCGATGATAAAAAGCAGGGCCTGCTGCGTATTTATCCTAACCCGCTTACAGATCGGCAATCATCACTGGTAATTAACAAAGATGGTCAGGGTATTTTTAATGGCCGGTACAAATTATCGTTGATGGATGCAGGAGGTAATATATTTGAGAGCAAACTATTGAAATTAGATAATGCAACACAAATTAATTATAGCCCCGGCCATTTAAGTGCGGGTACTTACTATCTCAAACTGCAGGGCCTGGATGATACAACGACCTCAGCTATTAAAATTTTAAAACTGTAAGTTAATGCTGAAAGTATTTTCAGTTGCTGATACATAAATCCATTTATCTTTTTTGCCCAAATAAAGAACCTTCAACTTATCGCCCGGTATCTTTTTGAATTAGCCATTAATAAAACCCGGTTGATTTAATTCTTTTGTCTGCTCCCATTCATACTAATTTCAACACTCCTGGTCATTCGCAAATTGAAATCGTTGCATTCATCCGCTGCGGCGGATTTTGCCTGCAGATTTAATTTGCGGGCGATACCAATTTCTAATACGTGTTTAATGGTATGGAAAAGAATTCCTGACTTTAATGAATTCATTTAAATAGACAAATGAAGTGAAAGCCTGGGTTAAAAGCATCCCTGATGATTAAGGGAGATGGGCTAAATATGTTTGGTAAATCGGGATAACAGGGGGTTAAATCAAATGTCACAGAGGGAGAAAATATCGGCAGACAGGAAATAGTAATACCGGTAAGCTTTGCAGGAATGGGATATCAAAATTTATAGGCTGGTTCGTATTGAAATGCATTACTAAAATACCCGGCTAATATCACGTTGCTATGATACTTTCATTCATTCATTCATGCTATTCCGCTACCGATATTTTGTCCCTGACGGCATGGGGGAATTGCAAATTAAATTTTAGGGGTATCACAAATCCGGGTAAATAGGTATAAAAAACAAATAACTGGTTTAACAGGTTTAAACGTAATCAAAGGAATTATTTTGTTTGAATTGTACCGTTGTTTTATTGAATTCCGCCCGGTTATTGCAAGGCCATTTTTGGCAGGATTGAAATATAAAACAACATGCACGGGAAAGCCCATGCATGTTGTTTTATTAAAGCCGGAAATTTAAAAAAAGGGAAATTTCTCTTTTTTAAAATTTCTCAAATTTCATGATACCTGATTCCGAACCATCTGTGCTCAGCACTTTTATCAGGTACTTGCCTGCAGAAATACTACCAATTTCATAATTGAAGCTGGGAACCAAATTCAATTGTAATTCTTTGGTGCGTAGCTGCCTGCCGGCGATATCGAATAAACTGATACTATACTTACCATTTAAGCTACCCTGTGCTACTTTAATCATTACAGATTCTACATCCTTAGCAGGGTTTGGATAAACAGTGAGTTTCAGATTGCCGTTTTGCACGGGAGTAATTAAGTCAAACTTTTTAATTACCCTGTAAGACAAGGCCGCTACGTTATTTGCACCGTTTTCATCAGATAAAACAACCGAAGTTCTATGGTTGGTGATCAGGAAATTTGCGGTGATAGTAGATTTACCTTCTTTAGCACCCTTAATCCTGAAGGCCAGTTCCACTGATGTTAAATCAGCAGGTAACTCCCTGGTAAGGTCGCCGGTAATCTGCAACTGCCCGCTGTTATCAACAGAAGTCCAGGTAAAATAGCTTCCCAAACCTGCACTGTTAAGACTAAACTGCGGATCTAAATCCAGTTTTGATCCAAGGCCGATTTTAATTTTACAGCTACCTGCCGGTATTATTTTACCATGGCTTTCGCTTGCTACAGGAATTCTTAATTTGATCAGTTGGTCCGCCTGCAGATTGTTTGCATCAAGCGTGTACCCTGAAATATCTGAAAGTTCTATAACTCCCAGTTTAGGATCAGCCAATACCGCGGTTTTTTGGCCCATGCTATTGAGCGAAACGGCCAATAAACCGGCAAAAAACAGGCACTTAAAACCCTGGCCTGTGCTTTTTGATTTACATTTCATAATAATGATTTTTAAATATTTTGTTGAAATAACCAGGGGGTAAGGTTACCCCCTGGTTGTTAAATGAATTACTCAGCCGTCATAACAATTGAGTTAAAGTTGTTAGACAAAACGGTTTCGCCGTTTGCCTGCCTTAACCTTGCACTCAAAGTAAAAGTAGATATGTTGCTGGTAACACGTGTTATTGAAACAAGCACATTCACTCTTTCAAGACATAATAAAGTACCTGGCACACCCGGGGTGTTTGTTGGATCTTTTAAAATGATTGAAACAAATGCAGGGTTACTGTTATCAATCTTCCATCTTGCATTATCCAGTGTATAGGTGGTAGATCCAACTGTTGTAAGGAAAGCAGCAGGATTGAAGCTGATATTAAAGCCAGCCACTTTGGTAATACGAAGTGTATCACCTACTGCTGAGTTACCAAAAATTTCAGAAATATTGTACACAATGTTTTGTGTTACACCTGTTGTGGTGAAAATATTACCAGTGTAGTCGGAACCTAATGAAATATCAGGTGTTCCTCCGGCTGGCTGGCCAACAGTACCGGTGGTAGTGGCCGTACAGCCATTTGCATCGGTAGATCTGATTGTATAGTTACCTGCCGCTAAGCCTGTAAATACACCAGACGCTGCGCCTGAAGTGTTAACAGTAGGTCCGGCAATAATGGTATAAGTGTAAGGCAATGTACCACCGGTTGATGTTACGGAAATTGTACCACCGCTTGCACCAAAACAACTGTTTGGAGTAGTGCTTGTAGTACTGGCTGCCAACACTAATGGTTGTACAATTGTAACAGTAGTTACACTGCTGCAGGAAGTAAGACCAGCGTCGCTGCCGGCTGTAACTGTGATAGTGTACACGCCCGGAACCAAACCTGTAACCTGTGTTGAATTGTCATTCACAATTAATGTGTCATTACCAACAATCACATTAGAAGCATTTCTTGTTATAACCCTTGTACCTGAACTTGCAGTTACATTGATGATACCATCACCTGCACCATTACAGGTAACGTTCACCTGTGTGGTAGAAACGGTAATTGGTAAAGTATATTGAAGCGTTGCTGCGTTGTTCTGCAGGTCCTCATCAATTAATGTTGCCGAAAGATTTACAACAGTAATGTTAGAAGCTACATTTGATCTGCAGGCCAGATTACCTTTTACATCAAATGATGCAGTGGCATCAAAGTCGGCAGGTATTGCAGCTATCTGAGTACCTGTGATAAGAACATTGCCACTTACAACTGCCTGTGTAAATGTAAAGTAAGTGCTTAAAGGAGCAGTAGCTAAACTAAAGCCCGGAGCAAGTACCAACTTGGAACCCAGGTTAACCGTAAACCGGATTGTACCGTTTGGTACACTGTTCAACTGGTTCAGGTTATAGAACGGAATATTGATTTTGTAAATATTGGCAGCAGGAGCAAGCAACAGGGTATTGGCACTTTGTGAAGCACCACCTGGTGCGGTTGTAAAGCTCATTTGACCAACGGCCGGATCTGCAATGGTACTTCCTGATGTAACAGTTATTGACGCTGCACCACTGGTGCAACCGGCAATAGTTTGTGTTACGGTGTAAGTACCTGCAACGGCAACAATAATAGAAGGAGTGGTAGCGCCTGTGCTCCACAACAATGTGCCGGTAAATCCACTGGCGGTTAAGGTGAAGGTACCATTACCATTGCTCACTGAAGAAATGGTAGGCGTAGCTACCAGTGCTGGCTGTATAACAGTAACACTAACGGGTACAATACAACCATTGGCGTCGGTTACATTATAGCTTTGTGTACCGGCAACCTGGCTGAATGTACCAGTTCCTGTGTAAGGAGGAGTACCACCGGTAGCACTGATGGTAACGGTAGAAGTACCACCAAAACATATCGGCGTAAATGAACCTGAAGCAACAATTGCTGTGGGTTGTGTTATTACAAGAGAGGCTGAGGTTACAGTACAAACCTGGTTACCAACTTCCCTGGCAGTAACGGTATAAGTTCCTGCAATAACACCTGTAAAAATATTGCTGGCCTGGTATGCGCCACTGTTTAATCTGTATTGCACGGCAGATCCGGTTGCGCCTGTTGGCGTTGCTGTAATAGTAGTTGTGCCACCGTTACATGTGATCGGTGATCCTGCTGAAGCAGATACGGCGGTAAGCAAACATGCTGCCGGATTATTGATTGTGACAGATACAGTTCCTGTACAACCATTTGCATCGGTAACAGTAAAACTATACGTACCGGCAGTGCGGCTAAACGTACCAATTCCTGTATAAGGAGCGGTACCACCAGAACCACTTATGGTAATAATACCAGAACCTCCAATTGTAGTAATAGGAGTGGTAACAGATCCACTGGCAACAACAAGTGATGGCTGACCAATTACAACCGAAGTTGAAGTAGCGGTACATGTTGGAGTGGCAACTTCTCTTGCAGTAACGGTATAAGGTGATCCTGCTGCGTTTACTGTGAAAGTATTGCCAGCCTGGAAGGCACCACCGTTTAAGCTGTATTCAACAGCGCCGATTGCGCCGGTTGCGGTTGCAGTCAAGGTGGTTGTGCCGCCATTACAAGCTATAGTGCCTGCTGAAGCAGATACTGCGATGGCGCAAGCGGCTGCCGGCAGCACCTCTACTGTTGACGTTGAAGAATTATCCGCAGAATTATCCCCAACTGTTGCGCCGCCTGATGCTGAACCAGGGGCTACACCATTTGAAAATAGCAGGTTACCCGAAACGGTACCAGACGGGCCAACGGCGATCCCCTGCATAGCGATCAATATAGTACGGGAGGTGGTTGGCGGAACCTGGTCGGTACCATTAGAAAGCCTTACAACGGAGCCGGAGTTGAAAGTAATTGTCCATCCGGAAGGTAAAATATGACCTGTAGCCGGGATAAGAACATTTGCTGCCGGAACACTGATTTGAGGCCTTAATTTGTAAACAGGCACAGCAGTTGTTGCGCTTGTATTACTAATTGTAACTTCCAAAAACACAGTTCCATTCAGATTTACCTGTCCCGAATTCTGTGTTAAGATATTGATGGATACATTCTGTGCACCAGCGCTCATGCCAAAAGCGACTGTGAAAAACAGAATGATTAATTTAAATAGTTTCATTATTTTTTATTTAACAGTGATTTATACTAGTTTGATGTGCTGAAACCAAGTACCGCGCCATTATTAGCATCTGACTTGTCGCCGCCACCTGAAAGACTTACACCCAAATTCTGGTTAGTACCAGTGCTGGTTGTTGCTTTGCGTGCGGCAACAAAACCGACTGAAGACAGGCCACTCTTTGAAATAATAACACCAGGTTTTGAAGTTGCGTAAACATTGTTGGCATCTTCCCGGAAAAACCAATCGCCGTTATTATTAGGTGAACCTCCAAATACGTTAGAAGTACCATTGGTACCTGATTGATTAACACCGCTAAGTGTTAAACCTGGTACGGTGATATTCCAACCGGAAGGTTTAGCTATTGTAACGGTAATGATACCATTTGTTGCACCGCCACCGTTTTCAGCCGCATTCACTATAAAATCGAATGATTGTGAAGGTGTAAACAGTGTATTGTCAATATCAATAAAAGTAAACAGGTCTGCACCGGTCGATAAATTAGTTGGATCCGTTACCAATGCACCGGCACCAGCAGTATTAGGCCGAAAATCAGGATTGTAGGTACCACTATTAACATCTCCCCATGGGTTTACCAACAGATCACAGGTATTTAATGAATCATTGCCGTAAGTGATGTTATTTAAACGTGAACGGGTAGCAGCATCAAAAGCAGCCAATGACTTTGTTCCACCATATGTTGCGCCAGACCAGGTAGTGGTAAAATCTGCTGCAATAATGTTATTCCTGAATACCAATGAATCCTGATCAACGTTTGCCTGCGCCAATGCACCATCAAATTGCAATCCATACCAGTTATTCATTAAAATACTGTTGTAAACTTTCAAATCGGTGTTTCTTCTTAAACGTGCGCCTTTTTTCCAATAGATACTATTGATGCCCGTTGGGGTTACACCAGACGCGGCGGTATTGGTAGCACACCTGAAAGCACCAATTTGCGTTACATTATAAAATTTAGCGCTTGTTTTAGGATAACGTGCCTGACCGGTACCAGGATTGTCATTATCAGATTCAAAACCTTCCGAGTCAGAAATATCTGAAAGGGCCGGATCTCTCACACTTAGCACATACTGTACCGTTCCACTATAGCCATTATCAGTATCCAAGTCATCATCAAGGCACCTGTAAGTAATTAAATGTTTGCAATTAACAGAACCTCCAAACCACTCGAATCCATCATCATTGTTATTAGAAACCTGAACATAATCAATCGTTGTACCATTGCCAACAGACCCCATGGTTAAACCATTGATTTCGTTATTAACACCAATAATAAAACCACCATACTCGAGACGTACATATTTTAAAACACCTGAATTATCACTATCATCTGTGCCTCCATGATAGTTACGGAGTTCGGTAGCCAATGTTCCTTCAATCAGGTTCTGAACACCCAAATTATGCCTGGCCCGACCTAAAAGAATAAGACCTCCCCAGTTTCCATTAGCTCTTGATCCCGCCGTCTGGTTGGAAGTAAACACGATAGGCTTACATGGCGTACCTTCTGCAATTAATTTGGCACCCCTTTGTACACAAAGCGATGCGTTGGTACCGGTGGTACCACGGATAACAGTACCAGGCTCAATGGTTAGCGTAACTAAACTATCCACATAAACAATCCCCTGCAATAGGTATACGTTGTTGCTGGTCCAGGTTGTGTTTGTGGTAATGATACCTGACACAGTAACATTGGTCGCCGGGTAAATAGTGTTCTGTGGATTAAAGTTTGTCCAGTCTTCTGTCCATTGACGTACCGGAGATGGGGCGAATGCCCCACGGTAGCTTGTTACGTCTTGTGCATTTACCAATATTGCTACAAACAATACCGGTAAAATAGATAGTAATTTCTTTTTCATTTTTTAATTTTAATTTTTGTTGGTAATTAAATTCTTGTTTGTTGGTTTGTTGATTTAGATGTTTTTGTTTGTTTTTTCATTCATTGTTTTTGTGATGATTTTGATTTTGGTTAAGTTTTTTTTAATTTGATTCTGGTTGGAGCAACTATAATTGTAACAGGTAAAAAAAGTGAGTGTTAAGTAAACGGCTAAAGCATGTCGGCATGTAACGATTTTGCATAAACGCTAACGCATAATACTATGGGCTACCATTTTATATAATGATATCAGGTCATTCACTTTTTTGTGAATAAAACTGTGTTTGTTAAGATTAAAAAAATGCAGGCATGCATTTTATCAAGTAAAAAAATACGGATGTAGGAAATTGGAGAATTAAAAATTACGTTGATTTAGGTCACTTGCAATAGTTAATAGATGACAAACCTATAACAAAAAGTTAAATGGATATGTTACCAAAAAGGAATCAAATTGTTAAGTGAAAACGAGGTAAAAACATCTTTGTTTTTGTTAGCATTATGCAACTCACAATTAATAATAAGCCCAAAAAATACCAATCACCACCGGTGAATAATTTAAAGCTCCGGCTTGAATTTCATTTGTTTGTAACTTTTCTGTGAATATGGTTTGGCTTTCATTAATGGCCGGGACAATATGGTCAGAATTTTCAACTTGGCATACAAATTTGTGGTGCTACACCGGAATTTTATATTTTGAAATTCTTTTGCCGGCGACAAATAATAAGTACTTATACCTACAGTTTTGTTCTGAAAAAATGGGGAGAGATAAAATTATTCCATTAGCAAAAAAAAATTGAGTCAAACGCCTGATGTTGGTTTATAATAAAGTAGGTCAGGCAAATTCTTTTAATGCAATTGAAAGTTAAAGCACACTGTTAACCTGACTTAAATATCTATTTTGGATTTGCATATCTTCGACGGCATCTGAAAATTATTATCGAAATTCTTATTAGTATTGATAAATTACCAACGAAATACCTGGTTACTTCAATAGCTGAAGCAGAAAAAATTCGTTACAAAACAGCAAGGCCGGATTACGAATATCGGAATATGAGTGAAGTCCTCAAACCCTCGATTGAAAGCCATTGTTCTGACAGTAAAAATTTAAAATATCAGAATTTATAAGTTGCACTAAAGCTGAAAACTTTGGGAGCTATATTCGATGAAAAATATTTGTCTCGTTCGGTGAACGATCTACTCAAATCGAAATCGGAATAAAAGTTTATTCTTTGCGCCAGGATATCTCTTGCAGTAAATTTAATTTCAAGTTTATTCTTCACGAAAAATTTGGTCAACTGAAAATCCACCACGGTTCTTGCCTTTTCATAAATATCAGCAACTTCGTCTTTGATTCCTGCAATATAAATGCGGTCACCAACCCTGTTTACTGATACAGTGCTCGAAAATCCTGTTTTTTCATCGTTGAATCCAACGCTTCCATTTATAAGGTAAGGTGATTGACCCTGCAGCGCACGATCGGTTATAAGCCGGGATGGATCAATTCCAAAGAGGCTTTCTAATTTTACACCGGATTTCATGTATGCAGCATTTGCTGATAAGGTAAATTTACTTAAAAATGCATCTTCCCGATTTATACCCACCAGGGTGGAAACGAGTGTTCTGAATTCAGCTTCAACACCATAAACTTCCGCAGATGTAGCGTTTATATAAGTTGCCTGATTACCAAGCCCGGGAATAAAAACAATTTCAATAGGGTTTGCAAATTCTTTATAAAATGCAGAAACAGAAAATAATTGTGCTCTTCCGGGAAAGAATTCGTAGCGGAAATCATAGTTTTTAATTTTTGCCCTTTGCAACATCTCATATCCTCCTAAGTTCACCTGTGTCACATAGTCATAAAAAAGGAATGGGGCAAGTTCCCTGAATTCAGGCCTGTTGATGGTTTCGGCATACGATAACCTCACATTCATTTTGGGTGTAAGTGCATAAACAAAATTCAGTGAGGGTAAAAAATCCGTAACTACGGTATCAATTTTAATTACCGCACTAACACCATCATCGATTGTATTTAATTTTTGATTAAACTTTTCCATCCGCACACCATATATCAGCCTGAAATTTTTAAAGAAGCGTTGGTCATTCATTATATAGGCGTGTGTGGTTGCTGAAGATGCATCATAATTTGAATAGGGAATGATGATTTCAGATAGTAAAAACCCGCCTTTGCCGCTTTTCATTAAGCCTAAATGTTGAGGTGAAAAAATCTGACCTTCAGAAAGCGCTAACAACGAGTTATCAAATGACACACCACCTATATCGTATGGAACCAACCCCAGCAACCTGGTTGTAAAATCCCTTTTACGAATCTGATATCCGCCTCCAATCTTTACAAAATTCTGCGAGTTGTGCATGAACTTGTAAGGCTGGGTGATATCCGCCTTGATACTTTTTATATTTTCATCTGAATTAACGAAAAACATAGTGCCGGAACCTAGGAATGGGTTTAGAGAACTGGAAAAACTGGCAGATACATCTGGTGAATTTAATCTTCCCTGGTATGATGTGCGGGAAAGATTAGGTATTTCCCGGTTTACCTTACTATAGGCCGCCAACCAGTTAATTTTTGTTTTTATTGGGCCCACCAGGTGTTCACCATTTAGTTGAGAGGAAAATATCTGATTAGAAGTGAACCACCTTACCACATCCTTTGTAACAGAACTGGGGGCATCAAAAAAATCCCTGGGTCCTTCCCGCTTTATTAACCTGTTGTCGGTATTTATACTCAGGTTGTTTTTCCAGCTTATATTATTCCGGTTATTTATCTTAACGGAAACATTCGCCAGCGCTGCCAATATAATTTCATCATTGTAAATTGAGTCCTTAAACTTATTTCTTTGCGAGAGCTCCACAGTGGGATCGGGATCATAATCATAACTATTTCGCTCACCTTCACTAAAGGTGAAGTTCCTGTTATAATTAAGGGAAAAAAGAAAGCCCAAAAATTCTTTTTGTTTTCTTTCTACGTTAAATCCCTTTGAAAACTGGAAATTTAAGTTTGGAGCTGTATTCGATAGTTTTAATCCCCATTTGTAATTTCCAAATAACCTTGCATATTCTGCCTTTTCTGCAAAAGTTGAGTTCCTTATTTCACTTGTAGATGGTAAACCGCCAGGTATTCCTCTTGTACCATCATCATTGCCGATCCAATCCTGACTGCCTTTATTTTCTGAAGAATAACGAGTTTTCCTTGTTATTAATGTGTTGTAACCAAGACCAACACTAATTGAAGTAAAACCTTTCGACAGAATAGATTTTGTAGTAATATCAATGATGCCACCGGCAAATTCTCCACTCTTATCGGGTGTGGCAGTTTTATAAATTACCAGGTTATCCAATATAGAAGCAGGGAATATATCGAATGCAAAAGCCTTTCTGTCACTCTCTGTACTGGGTAACGGAGCTCCGTTAATAAATGCAGCATTATACCTGTCATTTAATCCACGAATAATAGCAAACCGATCATCCTGGATACTGGCACCGCTTACTCTCTTTAATACATCACCCGTACTTCTGTCCGGTGTTTTCCTGATTGATTCTGCAGATATTCCATCACTTACACTGGCACTGTTTTTTTGCGCAATTAATAATGATGCCACCGATTCCGACCGAGCCCTTACCCGGGAAACTACTACCACTTCCTCCTGCGAAGCTTTTTTCTCCTCTAATGAAATGGTAACCGGTATGCTATATTCATTCTTTACAATAATTTCTTCAATTATTTTTTCGTTGTATCCTATGTAGCTACATTTTATTGAATAGGTGCCAGCGGTTAATTTGCTGAATGCAAAATTCCCGTTCAAATCGGCAATCTCAGTTTTTGATTTTTCAAGAAGTGTAATCGTTGCGTTACCTAACACCTGGCCTGAACCTGAGTTAATCACCTTACCGGTAATTTTACCCGATTGTCCCAAAAGGGAATTTGAAATAATAAAAAGCAATCCAATTAAATATATTTTTCCCATCTACTATCAGTTTTCACAAAGGAAGTAGATTATTGTCTCAATCATGTCAACAAATTGTTATCCAAATATTATCTCTTTTAATAATGATTTTTATCCCTGATTTCAGAAACTAACATTCTACTACATGAAATCTTTCCTGCGCAGCTTGCCGGAATGTAACCATCCTGAGACAGTAATTATCATTACTTAATATGGTCTCCGATTAATTGTTGATGTACCAGGTTTAAAATCCAATACTATAAAATGAATTAAAGATTACTTAATGATTAGGTAATAGACTTAAGACAATAATGCACATTATATATTTTAGTTTTACATCTTTCTACTAATAATAACTGAAGAAGGAACACCAGTTAATCTACCAGAGATCTAACCGTAACAGTTACGATCCCGGTCAGAATAATTTATAACAGGTTTAAATAAAAAAATGAAATCATTTAAATTAATTCTGCTGGTTTTGGTAAGTGCCTTTGCAGCCAGGGACGCTGCTTCGCAAAATGTGTTAATAAATGTCTTAACACAAAAATCGGGGATCGCAAGTATAGGCGGAATTATTTATCTAGAAGTTACTATTTGTAATACAAGTGCTACCGTTTCTGTTCCTGCTTATAAATTAAGGCCTCAAATCAGCGTTCCGTCATCACTCATTGGCTTACCCGAAGCCGGTCATATTTTACCGAATGGCTGGTCAATTATTTCTAATGCGAATGGCGTTATCAGGCTTTCAAATGGAACTGACATGATTGCAGCAAATGATTGCCGCACAATATTAATTGCTATGCAGGGAAACTCCCCTGGAGGTCCTTCCACAATATCCGGGAACCTGATGTTTTCAAATGGAGTAGCCCCTGGTTCTGCATCAGGTGCTGCAACCCCAGGTGATAATGCAGCCGACAATATTTCTACTTCAACATGTAAGATTCTCCGGTAAAATTCCAAAAAAGCCAAATTAATTTTATTAACAGTTAACTAAAAAAAATGAAACAATCTTACTTAATCATCCTGTTTTTTTTATCCACTTTTGCATTCAAGGTTGCCTCCTCACAGAATGTGTCAATTAATATCCTGACACAGAATTCGGGCCTGGTAAACGTCAACGGAACCGTATTTTTAGAAGTTACTATTTGCAATACGAGCTCATCTGTTAGTGTCCCCAGTTACAAATTAAGGCCCCAGATAAGTGTTCCTGCATCAATCGTTAGTATCCCCACAACAGGCCATACTTTACCCCCTAACTGGACTATTACTTTTAATTCAGGCTTTGTTATCAGGCTTTCTAATGGAACTGACCAGGTTCCACCCGGTGAATGCCGCACCATACTAATCGCTATGCAGGGAAATACGGTGGGCGGACCTTCCACCATTTCGGGTAACTTATTATTTTCAAACGGCGTGGCCCCGGGATCAGCATCTGGTGGCGCAACTGCCGGTGATAATTCCGCTGATAACTCTTCTACTTCCACAATAGCGGTTACGGTTACAACCCCTTTAAGACTGATAGATTTTACTGCACTGCTGGTAAACTGCGAACCGGTACTAAATTGGGTAACGGAAAATGAAATAAACAGCGGCAATTTTGAAATTGAAAGACGCAATTTAAATAATTCCACCTGGACATCTATTGGAGTTGTAGCTGCTAATGGCAATAATACCAATAAGTCTAAATACAATTTTATTGATAGAAATTTAAATGTTTCTTCAGAACAAGTATTGTATAGGTTAAAAATAATTGACAAGGACGGACAGTATAAATATTCTCAAATACTGCGGGTATTTATTAATTGTAAAACTACCCGGGTTGAAGTGTATCCTAACCCTGTTCAAAAAGGCAATAGGTTGTATGTTAGCCTCACGGGCACAAGTGGATATACTGAAGCAACATTACTATCCCTATCAGGCCAGGTAGTATTGAAGAATAAAATAAATAATGGTACAAATTATTTAAATACTTCAAATATTGCTAGCGGAATATACCTGTTAGAGATTAAAGACGCAAATGGAGTTAATAAAAAAGTGAAGGTCCTTATTCAGAATTAAGTAAAATCCATAATAATACTAAAAAGCCCACCTCAATTAAGGTGGGCTTTTTAGTACTATTTGATATTTACAGGTATTTTCCGGTGATAGCTTAAAAGTGGTTTTACAACACGAAGGCTTTTTACTACATGTCACATTTTAGAAGACCAAAGCACTCCTGCTTTAATTTAACTTTCAATACAAAACAGCAGCCTACCTTTTTTCAGAAAAACAGCATAAAAATAAACGGGTGTTCCCCCGGTGTCAGCCAAAAAACAATGTCTAAAAATATTTATGACTGTTGCGTTTATATCGCTCAAGGGATAAAATAGTGATCTTCCACAAACCTTAGTAGAAAATAAAATATAATGATTCAATCTTATTACCTTCATAGTTAATGGAAGAGTATTAAATACGGCAAAATAAGGCAATAAGAATAGTGTATTCGAAAATGCAGTTTCTGCTAAGATTTAAAGAGAGCCGTTCAGTTTAAAACCCGGTACATGAAATAGGGTGAATGTTATTTCGAAATCTGAATCAAAGTAAAAGGGCACGAATTTACCCCTTGCACAGTATAGCTTTTACCGAACCCATTGTAATTCATAAAATAAAAACCTGTCTCCATCTCTGCAAAAACAAAAAAAATGACCTTAGGAAATAGATTTATTTCGATGGCTTTCTAATTTCATTTTTTTACCAGGCTTTTGCCTGCACCGGGAGTAGATGAGTCGCTGCACAAAGCTGTTTTTCAATCATTCCGATTTATCCCCGCACAATTGTGCTTCATTGTACATTTTCATATCCCGAAAATATATTGACAGATTCTTAAAAATATTAGGTGTGTGTACAGTTGACTTTTCAATACCCTCCACTGAATAGCTAAGAGCAGCCATATTAAACCCATTGGCAAAGCAATAGCTTGCTTTGTTTTGATCGGCAATAGGAAACGATTGCTTTTGCCATAATCCATTGATCAAAACCATCAACCCTTTTGCCTTTGAGGTTTCGATACATTTATTTATTTGGGCAGTAGCGGGTGGAGTAAGTACGGACAAAATATCTTTCTCATTTAGTTCTGGTAATTGAGGATAGCTGGATGACTTAACATAGATAACAGATAGCCCATCAAAATAAACAGCCTTATATCCGGATTGCTTTCTTTTGGAAACAAAATAATCCCACCAGTAAGTTGCCTTTAAATAAGGGAAGATTACAATATCAGGATCATATTCATTCAACAGGTTCTTCACTCCATTTCGCACAGTGAGGCTTTCATAATACTTTCTAAAAAAGTCTTCCTCAAGAAGTTCCATCCGTCCATCAATAAAAACTTTTTCATCATAGTTTGCCATCAGGTATCCTCCAAAATCAAGATGGTTTAACAGTCTTCCGTTAACCTGGCGTTTATTCAGGAATGCTGTTGCTTCCACCGGTAACTGATCTTTATCTGTGGAAAAACCAAATCTGAACGGTGAATGTGTGAAAATGCGATAGCCGTCGGTAATACTCGTAACACTAATTAAAATGGCAAGTATAATTGCAGCTATACCCACCCGTTTATGCAATCGTTGATTTAATGGTCCAACAATACCTGCTTTTCGTTCACCTCTATTTTTACTATTCTTCTTATCGACAAATGCTATTTTTTGCTGAAGCTTTTTTTTATTTCTGTTATCCACCCAGCTCATTAAATATTTTACAAAAAACGGCAGACTTACCACTATAAAATAGCCATAATTTTTATGCGCTAAAAACAAGAGAACAAAATAAGCCGCCAGTAAAAGCGCGTCAGTAAACTGTTTTTGGATTATAGAACGGAGTATGGAGAATATGGAGAGAATAGCCGAAAGATGAATGATCAAAAGCGGACTTGAAAAATATCCGGAACCTAATATTGCTATTTCTTTAGCAGTAAACGGTGATTGTAATTCACCGATATAGCCTTTCAAAAGGCTGTTACCAGAGATAATTCCGAATTGCGTAAAGGGGTACAAAAACCCTTCTATAAAATATGGGTTCACAAAAAAGGTCGCAAAGGATAAACCAGTATAAAGCAATAGGGTTTTATCAGCTTTGCCTTTTTCAAAATAGATACCTGCATTATATATGACCATCGTTACCAATCCTAAAATAGCAAGGCTATGTGTATTTATCCAAAAAAGCATTATTACCGGTACAAATAGTAGTGCCTTTTTATTTCCCTTTTTGTATGATTCCAAAAAAATTAAAGTAAGGTTTAAAAATATCCAGGAAAATACATGCGGACGTATTTCAAACGTCAGCGGCTGAACAAACAATACGGCCATAAAAGCAAAGAACCCCTGTTTGCTGCTTGTTTTATCAACTTCAGCATTCTTTAAGAATCGAAACCAAACCAGTACTAATGAGCTTGTAATCATCAGGGCATTGGCAATAACCAACACCTTTTCACTACAACCATACAAGGCATAGATAAGTAACTGGTAAAGCCATTGAAGGTCAAAGTATTTATTTCCTTCCGACCCGTAGCTGAAAGAATCTGTATAAATAAATTCTTTATTATCCAGCATCCATTGAGCAGATTTTAAATGAAACCCAAGATCTGCACTATATACTTTCAAGAGGCCCATGATAAAAACCATAATAAAAAAACCGACTACAGGCCATAGGCCAGTCAATAAAAAACTGCTTTGAGACTTAGATGCAGCAACCCGGGAAACAGATTCCATAAGATTTTTTAAAAAGTAAAACCTTGCTTTACAATCACACTATTCTGTCGGCCACTCAGATAAATAGTCAGGGAAATAGCCATCATCCATATTTCAGGATTATGCACTTTTATTCACCCTATTCCTCAATGGAACATTTTCCTTCAACGCTTCCTTTTTTGAACCCTGTTTCCGGAACTGCCTGTGGCTGTTCACCAATCGCTTCACAGACTGATATTCCAGTTCATATTGCTTTATTATGGAGGCCACCTGCTGTAATGATTCCTGGTAGTTGGTATATAGCTGTTTCAATTTGTTTTCCTGTTGAACAATGGTATCTAAATGATGTCCGGGCAGTTCGTAAGCTTCAGATTCCTGTTGCAACTGACGTAAAAATTGTTGCAAACGATTATAATGATAACGTTGAATAGCATGCATAATTTTGAAAAAAAAAGCCCCCCATCAGGAGGATATAATTAAAATATGATTAGGTCAATAAAAACAAATGCCGGTTGGGAAATTGTGTCTTCAATTATCACAGGCGATAAAGCTACTTCCCTGAACATCATTGCATGTTAACTAATTATTATATAAATGTTAAGGATTATAAAGGCCGATAAATTTAACTGCACGCAATTAAGTTCTGATGCAGGTAAAG
>JANPIJ010000255.1:0-11686 GCA_031424955.1 Ferruginibacter sp.
GTCATCCGCCAGGGAGACATTATTAACAGGCGTAGAGTCAGGTGCGGCTGATTTTATTACCAAACCTTTTGAAAGGGATTTCCTGGTAGCCCGGGTGGATAATATCCTGAAAAGCCGTAATGACTTACAGCAATATTTTTACAATGAAATTACCCTGCAAAAAAATGATTTAAAAGTTTCACCAGAAGACAAAGCCTTTTTAGACAATTGTATTGAGATAGTGGAAAGCCACCTGGGCAATGAACAATTCTCCATCCAGGTACTGGCTTCGGAAATCGGGATGAGTCATTCCAATCTTTATCAAAAGGTAAAAGCGATTTCCGGTCAATCGGTGAACAGCTTTGTGCGGTTTATCCGGTTAAGGAAAGCGGCTGAATTATTTATCACCACCAATAGCAATGTAAACGAAATCACTTTCCAGGTAGGGATCAACGATAAAAAATATTTCCGGGAGCATTTTAATAAGCAATTCGGGATGAATCCTTCGGAGTATATTAAAAAGTTTAGAAAGCCATTTAATAAAAATTTTACCTTATCGGATAAAATAATAAAGCCGTAAGTCGCGAATTTTCTGGGTGAGTCACCCTTTGGGGGTGACTCACCCAGAAAATTCATCTCCGACAAATCGATGTTGACATGACATTAGCAGCCGGTGAGTTTAGTCTAATCCTGAATTCCTACCTTTTATTCTTTCTATTTTTTGGGTAACCCTTTTTGTTCCCCAGTTGCTAAATACGATCCCTGTCACACCATCTTCCTATCCTGATATCCGGGCTAATGAGGTTCAGAATTTTAAAAGATAATCTTTTGATAAATTTTTTAAATTGTTTAATAAGATATCGGGCCATCTTCTACAAAATGCCTTGATTGCACTTAATCCGGGAAATATCGCTCCCTTTTTGCGAAAAATACCCCTCTATTTTGAGATTACCCCCCTCATGCTTGTTGATAGGTTGGTCTAATTTGCTGCCCAATAAGATTGCAAAATGATCCCTATAAAACCAGAAATGCTTTCAATAACAAATCCAGGAGAAAACTTCCGATGGTTATGTCCACCTTAACCAGCACGGAGAGAAACGCATATGATCAACATTGATTCCTTCCTTTCTAATAAACTCTTTCAACAAAACCATCACCAAAACAGAACACAGATGCATATGAAACAACAGTTCCTGCTCTTTTTTATGGTAGCTGCTTTGAGCCTTCAAAAAGTACAGGCACAGTACAGTGGCAGCTTACTGGATCAAAAACAGAAAGCAGTACCCGGGGCCTTTATTAAGGTTGCAGGGAGCGATACACATACTTTCACCAACAAAAATGGATCATTCTCTATCCCGGCAAATGCCGGCGATCGGTTGCTGATTAGCCTCGACGGTTATAAAAATGTGGGGATCGATCTTGGCGAAATGAAAACATTGTCGCTTGTTATGGAGAAACTTAAAACTGGTAAAGTAGATGAATACGATGAACCGGTTCAGTTGATTTATACCACGGCTCCTGCAAACGGTACGGTAGCTTCCAACGCGGCTGTTTATACCAATGATCTTTTAAAGTCGCCGGTTACCAGTTTTAGAAATGCACTGACTGGTCGGTTGGCTGGGTTATACACGCTTCAATCCTCCGGTTTGCCGGGTGCCGATGGGTCGGCTTTTTCCTTACGGGGGCAAAGCCCGGTTGTTATTATTGATGGCGTGGTAGCCAATATTACCCAGTTCGACCTGGAAGAAATAGAATCCGTCACCGTTTTGAAAGATGCCGTGGGAACAGCTATGCTGGGTGTAAGAGGTGCACAGGGAGCCGTTGTAGTTACCACCCGAAAAGGAAAGGCTAACAAACAGCTACTGTCCTTTACCGCACAAAGCGCCCTTCAAAAACCAATTGGCGTTCCAAAAACATTGGGCGCTTACGATTATGCCCGTTTATACAATGAGGCGCTTACGAATGACGGCCTTACTCCAATCTATACGGATGCTGACCTGCAGGGTTACTTAAATCATACCGATCCAATGAAATATCCCGATGTAGACTGGCGTGACCAGGTGCTGAGAAAATCTTCCCGTTTCGACAAGTACACGCTGTCTGCCACCGGCGGTAATGAATTTGCCCGCTACTTTGTTTCGCTGGAACATGTAAACCAGACCGGCCTGTTTAAAACGGTGGACAGCAATAATTACAATACCAATAATAACTTCAAGGCCTATGTGATCCGCAGCAATGTAGATGTAACGATCAATAAGAAACTTACCGGTGGTATCTACCTGTTAGGCCGCATACTGAATGGCAATGAACCCGGTCCTACAACGGGGAGTATCCTGTCCAATTTGCTATCCACTCCAAATAATGCCTACCCTGTTTTAAATGACAATGGCACATTTGGCGGAACACAACAGTTCCAGAACAATATATGGGCACAGGCGATTGGTTCCGGTTACCGCCAGAATTACAAGAGAGACATGATGCTAAATCTTTACTTAAGACGAAGCCTTGATGAAATAACAAAGGGAATGTATATACAGGCTAAGGTTGCATTTTATTCATCATTATCTGAAAATATTTTCCGCACGAAAAGTTTCGCGGTTTTTCAAAAAAACACTTCCGGTACGGGAACTGTTAGCTATTCACAATTTGGAACCAATGGTACCCAAAGCAATACGAACGGCCTCGAATACCAGGGGCGCACCGATTATGAAGAATTTAAAATTGGCTACGACCGCACATTTGCCGGTAAACATGGGATCAATGCATTGGTACTTGTAAACCGGGATAACGCGGTGAGCGGTTCCGATCTGCCTTATACCATTACAGGTGGCTCGGGAAGGGTTGCTTATAATTATGAAGAAAAGTATACGGCCGAGGTAGCGTTCGGATATAACGGATCAAACCGTTACCCCAGCAAAGGAAATACAAAGAGGGGCTTTTTCCCGGCTATCGGGCTTGGATGGAATATAGAGAAGGAAGATTTTATGAAGGACTATCAATGGCTGAACAGGCTTAAATTATTTGGATCCTTTGGTAAATCCGGCTGGGATAGTCCGGGTTATTTTACCTATTTCCAACGCTTTTTTGATGGTGCAACGGCCTATTTTGGCACCGGCGCCACCGGCAATACCAGCATATCGCAGTTAACTTTTGCCAATCCCAACATGTCATGGGAAAAGGCGAATAAGTTGAATCTTGGTTTAAACGGTGCAGTGTTAAATAACCGGTTGAGTTTCTCTGTTGAATACTACAAAAACAAATACTACGACTTGTTGCAGCAAAGGGGCAGTAATTCATCCCTGATCGGTAATACCTACCCGAATGAAAACATTGGACAGGACCGTTATTCAGGCTGGGAGGCACAGGTAAGCTGGAGCCAGGCTAAATCTTCCTTTCAATATTTTATTGCTGCAAACCTAAGTTTACAAAAATCAGAAGTGTTGTTTGCGGATGAGGTGTACCGTCCATACGATTGGATGAAGCGTACCGGGGAAATGGTGGGCAGAAGATTTGGATATGTAGCCGATGGGCTTTTTCAATCACTGGCTGAAATTAACAGCAGTGCTACCACAGTTGGGTATGCAGCCCAGCCGGGTGATATAAAATATAAAGACCTGAATGCAGACAAGGTAATTGACCAGTTTGATATTGCACCTATTGGTAATGACAAACCGTTTTTCTTTTACGGTTTAAACCTGGGAGCACAATGGAAAGGGCTTGATTTTAGCGCTCTCATACAGGGCGTTGAAAACAGGGATGTTTACCTGGGAGGTGCCAGTTATTGGGCCTTTCAAAGTGGCGGATTTGGACAGGCTTATGAAGATAACCTGAACCGCTGGACACCTTCCACTGCAGCCAACGCAACTTACCCGAGATTGAATATTGGTGCCAACACCAACAACCAGGCAACTTCATCTTATTGGCTGGCTCCCGGTAATTATATCCGGTTAAAAAATGTAGAGTTGGGTTACAGCCTTCCAAAATCACTGATCAGTAAAGCAAAGCTTCAATCAGCCCGTTTTTTTATCAATGGATTTAACCTGCTTACCGGCTCTTCATCTGCCCTGGGCAACCGGGATCCGGAAGTTACCAGTGCATTTTCTTATCCAATTCAGAAACTGACCAATATTGGAGTTAACATTAAATTTTAAGACATAAGCATATGAAACTAAATCAAATTATATCTATAAAATATTGCTGGTTGCTACTGGTGATTCTGCTGGCAGTTTCCGGTTGCAGAAAAACAGAACTGGAACCGGTAGAATGGATAAGGGAAGAGCTGGTATTTGATACAGCTGATACGAGGGGCGTACTGGCGGAATGGTTTTTATTCGATACCTATAATTACATTCCCACAGGTTTTAACCGGATCGGAAATGATTTTCTGGATGCCGCCAGCGGTGATGCCATTCCCTCCCGCAATAATACGCAGGTGGAGAATTACACCAATGGCCGGGTAAGCGTTTTAAACAACCCTGATCCATATTGGGGCAATAGTTACTTCATCATCCGCAAGGCAAACATGTTTCTTGCCAATATTAATAAGGTGCCGGTACCTGCTTTATCAAAACAAAACTGGCGGGCCGAAGCACGTTTTTTACGTGCGTTATCTTATTTTGAATTGATGAAAAGATATGGCGGTGCACCGTTGATAGGCGATAAACTTTTTACCCTGGAGGATGACATACAATTGCCCCGTAATACTTTTGAAGAATGTGTGAATTACATTGTTGCAGAATGCAATGCGGTAAAAGATAGTTTAAGACCGGAGCCGGTAGCTGATGGCTTTTGGGGACGTGTACCAAGAGGTGCAGCCGTTGCGTTAAAATGCAGGGTGTTGTTATATGCAGCCAGCCCATTATTTAATGGCGGTGGAGTTGAAACCGATCCCGTTAAAAAAGCATTAACCGGTTATCCTGCGGCTGATCCTGCCCGCTGGCAAAAAGTGATAGATGCAGCGGAAGAATTTAAAGCCCTTGGTTATTACGCACTGCAACCCAATTACCCAACCATTTTTACCGTTAAAAAAAATGCAGAAATAATATTGGCAAAACAGGGCCCCAATAACTTTTCGCTCGAAAATTCCCAGTCTCCTGTCGGCTTTATCAATGCCAATGTTTCCAGCCAGGGCTTAACCAGTCCTACCCAGGATTTGGTAGATGCATTTACCATGTCGAACGGGCTGCCGATTACTGACCCGGCTTCGGGATACAATCCTAATAATCCTTACATAGGGAGAGACAGTAACCGCCTAAAAGCCACTGTTTTTTATAATGGACTAAGATGGCTGAGCAGGGGCGTAGAAACCTTTGAAGGTGGAAAAGATAAACCAAATCTTTCCTCTGTACCGGTACAAACCAAAACCGGTTACTACCTTAAAAAGTTTACGGCAGACTTCACCAACAGTACGGCTTACTCCAACCAGAGCCATAATTTTATTTTATTCCGCTATGCCGAAATTCTGCTGAACTATGCAGAAGCGTTGAACGAAATGGGACGTACAGAGGAAGCGGTACAACAAATCATTTTGATCAGGAAAAGGGCAGGTATTGCCAACGGGGCCAACAACAGGAATGGTATTAAAGCCGGTATCAATCAAACAGAAATGCGTGATATTATACGCACTGAACGCCGGGTGGAACTCGCTTTTGAAGAACATCGCTTTTGGGATGTACGCCGCTGGAAAATTGCAGGCCAGGCATTAAACACCGCTTTATCCGGAATGAAAATTACAAATACCGGCACTTCATTCTCTTACCAGGTAGTTCCCGTAGCCAACATCAGTTTCACCAATCGCTTGTATCATATGCCGATCCCGTATGATGAGACTACCAAAAACAATAAGCTGATTCAAAATGAAGGATGGTAAACCAATGTCGTTTACTTAAGTCCTTTCCTCTCCTTTGGAGAGGACGAAGGTGAGGTCAGACAAACAAACAAAATCTTAAGTAAAGGACATCGGGTGGTAAAAATTTATAAAAACAGTTGATAAGACAAAACGAACGTGTTATGAAAAAAATATTATTTTACCTGCTGGCCATACAGTTTCTGGCTATATCTTTTGTCCATGCACAAAGCAAGGTGGTTACCGGCCAGGTATCTGATTCAAGTGGCCAGGCCATTGTAGGTGCTTCTGTTTTGGAGAAAGGTGTTACCGGAAACGGAACCAGTACCAATGCATCCGGAAATTTTAAACTTACCCTTCGTGGCAGTTCCGGCACCATCATCGTTAGCTATATCGGTTTTGCAAAACAGGAAATAAAAGCGGGTAATATCGGCAACCTGGTTGTTACGCTCAAAAATGAGGCAGGAAGCAGGGAAGACGAAGTAGTAGTAGTTGGTTATGCCCGGCAAAAGAAAATCACGTTAACCGGTGCCGTTAGTACCGTAACAGGGGTAGAACTAAGAGAGAATCCTTCAGCAAGTTTACAAAATACCCTGTCGGGTAAGTTGCCTGGCTTTTTCTCGCAGCAAACATCCGGCAGACCGGGAGCAGATGGCGCTACCTTTTTCATCCGCGGCCAAAGCTCTTATAATACCGGTAGTAACTCACCGCTGATTATAGTAGACGATATTGAATTTTCTTACGACCAGTTTGCAAGATTGGATCCCAATGAAATAGAATCGCTGAGTATTTTGAAGGATGCTTCCACCACGGCGATCTATGGTATCAAGGGAGCCAATGGGGTGGTAGTGGTAACTACCCGGCGTGGTAAAAGCGGGCCGCCTAAAATTGCGATCCGGCTCGAAAATAGTTTGATGCAGCCAACTAAAATCCCCACGTTTTTAGGTTCTTATGAAAGCGCCAAATTATACAACCAGGCACAGATCAACGACAATGCGCTGAACCCGGTGAACGGTTTTACGCCTCGTTTTACCGATAACGATCTTGAATTGTATCAAAACGGAAAAGATCCTTATGGCCATCCGAATGTGGACTGGAAAAAAGAATTGTTCAAAACTTTCAGCAAGCAATACCGGGCAAATTTTGACATCTCCGGCGGTACCGAAAAGGTGAAATATTTTATTTCTGCCGGTTATCTTTCGCAGGATGGAATATTAAAAGATTACAGCAAGGGCCAGGATGTAAATAGTAACTATTACCATAAACGCTTTAACTATCGTTCCAACCTGGATATGAAGGTTACCCGTACTACCGACCTCCGGTTAGACCTGTACGGAAACATTGGAGAGATCAACAACCCGAATGTAGGTAGCCCGTTTGGATACAATGATGTGTTTTATGAATACAGCAGCTTTCTTTCTCTATCACCATTTGCTTATCCCGTTTACAATCCAAATGGAACGTACGGATACAGTGCCTGGCAACGGAGCACCAACCCGGGTGGGGCCAACTACAATACCAATAATATCATTGGCCGTTTAACCCATTATGGGTACAACCGAAACTTTGAAAACAACATGAACCTGGTAATGAGTGCCAACCAGAAACTGGATTTTATAACCAGGGGCTTATCATTCAAAGCAACGGTATCCTACGCCAGCAGTTATGGTAATAGCAGGAGTGAAACCCGTCCTTCATTTCCTTCCTTTATTTATGACCCCGTTGCCAATACCTATGAAGCAAGGGATGCCAACGTGTTCAGGGTAACCCGTTTCTTCCTGGGCTATGGTGCAGGCAGTACCATCCGTAACGTAAATATCCAGGGGATACTCAACTACGAACGTACATTTGGAAAACATCGTATTTATGCGCTGGCATTGTTAAACCAAAGTTCTGTAAGCCAGTTCAGCAGTAATGCTACCTACAATTTTGTACCGAATAATTTCCGCGGTTTTACCGGGAGGTTTGGATATAATTTCAAACAGAAATATTTGTTTGAATTCAACAGCGGCTACAACGGCTCCGATCGTTTTTCAAAAGAAAACCGTTTTGGTTTCTTCCCGGCCGCATCGGTTGGCTGGAATGTATCTGAAGAATCATTCTTTAAAGACAATATTAAATTTATTGACCGGTTGAAAATCAGGGGCTCTTATGGCCTGGTGGGTAATGATAAAATAGGATCGGGATTCAGTTATTATTACCAGCAAACTTATTCCTTTAACGGGGCGGCTAATTTTGGTACGCAGAGTAATAATTTCGGCGGTATCCTGGAAGGTTCGCTCTCCAATAATAATGTATCATGGGAGAAGGAAAAGAAAATGGATGTGGGGCTGGAGTTTTCCATGTTCAATAATAAATTGTCAGGAACAGTAGAGTATTTCAATAACAACCGGTACGATATTTTAACTACCAGGGGAACCGTATCGGCCGTCTTTGGCCAAACACTTCCACCGGTTAACCTGGGAAAAGTAAATAACAAAGGTTACGAAATTGAATTAAACTATGCAGGCAAAATTGGTAAGGATTTTTCTTACCGGTTAAAAGGAACTTATTCTGTTGCTAAAAATAAAATCATGTTCCAGGATGAGCCAAAATCGTCGTATGGCTACCAGGCATTCACCGGTAACAGCATTGGTCAGCAGTTGGTGTACACCTGGATCGGGTTTTACAAGGATAGTACAGATATTGCCAAAAGCCCTGTACCTGCTACACCAGCAAGGCCGGGCGATCTTAAATATGCTGATTTAAATGGCGATGGAAAAATAAACGGATTTGATTTAAGCGTAACCGGCAATTCGGTGTATCCCAATACGACGGCAGGTTTCCAGCTTGGATTGACCTATAAAAATTTCAGCGTGAATGCTTTCTTCCAGGGAGCATCCAATTTCAGGATGCGTGGAACGGCCGAAGCCATCCGGGCATTTGCTTCCAATGCAATGTATATACACACCCAGGCATGGACACCGGCTTTAGGTGACAATGCATTGTATCCACGTCTTTCATTGAACGGCGGACTAAGCGATCCCGGCGGATATCCTTCTACCTTTTGGTTTGTAAAAGGAGATTATATCAGGCTTAAAACAGCGGAGATTGGTTACACCATTCCAAACAAAATTGTTCAGTTGCTGAAGATGCAGTCCATTAAGGTTTATACCAATGGCTATAATTTATTTACCTGGACCAAATTAGCAAAGCGTTACGAGCTGGATCCTGAAATCAGTTCCAATACTGACCGGGTGAATTACCCGCCACAACGAATTTTCAATTTTGGTCTTAGTGCAACATTTTAAATCATGGTAAAGTTTTGAACACGTGGTAATGTTTACACCTACACCGCCATCACGTTTCATAACGAAATGAAAATATATAATTATGAAAAGAATCTTAATAACAGTCTGTTTTTTTGCGGCACTTGTTTCCTGCAAAAAATCAAATTTCCTGGATAATCAATCAACTGCTGTATTGGATGAAAGCCTTACTTTTTCTGACAGCGCCCGCTCAATGATGTTTCTTTCCCGCATTTATGCGGATGTGGGTTACAGCTTTAGCAAGGGCCGCTGGAGCAGTCATGGTAACAGTGAGCAGGCCACCGATGATGCGGAATACAGTTTCTCGGGCACGGGCCAGGGAGCGGTAATTTTATATAACGGTACCGTTTCTCCCACCAATTTACTTGGAACCCCTTTGTCGGATTTCTGGAACCTGCCTTATGTAAATATTCGCCGGGTAAACCTGTTAATATCCAAACTTCCGGTTACACCATTATCCGCTGATATGCAAAAAAGGGTAAAGGCCGAATCAAGGTTTTTAAGAGCCTGGTATTACAGCCAGTTGTTGGTGAGTTTTGGCGGGCTGCCGTTGGTGGGCGATAACGTGTATGGCATTGATGATATCATTGATCTGCCACGTACTTCCTTCGCAGAATGTGTAACCTATTTAACAAAGGAACTGGACGAAGCTGCTGCAGTGTTACCGCAGGTTTATACCGCAGATATAGACTATGGCCGCATTACAAAAGGCGCCTGCCTGGCACTGAAATCAAAGATTTTATTGTATGCCGCCAGCCCGTTATTCAACGGCGGTTCCATTGCTACCGATCCTGAACTGGCTAAAATCGTCAGCTATCCCGCATACGCTGTAAAACATTGGCAGGATGCGGCAGATGCAGCCAAAGCGGTGATGACCAGTGGTTATTATGCATTAAACGTAGATACAACCATACCGGGATTTGGTTTTTATAATGTGTTTTTACAAAGGGTAAATACAGAATATATTTTTGGATTGTACCGTGCCGCCAATCGTGATTTTGAAGGATTTTATAATCCTGCATCCAGGAGCGGTGCAAAATATTCAATGCCCACGCATAACCTGGCGGTGGCATTTCCTATGAAAAATGGCAAGGCCATTACGGATCCCGGTTCCGGATACAACGCTGCTGATCCTTATGCAAACAGGGACCCCCGTTTCAGGTATTCCATCATCTTCAACTTATCGCGGTATGCCAATGCCAATACCGGGCAGGCAACGGTTTTAACCTATGATGGTTCCGGTACGGCTGATGCATTTGGTGATAATACTACCGGGTATTTTAGCAGGAAAATGTGCGACAGCAATATCGCCGCCAACAGCAGTGCTAATACCAACCGGGCATGGCCATTGATCCGCTATGCAGAGATATTGTTAAACTATGCGGAAGCCATCAATGAGACAGGGCAAACACAGTTGGCTTATCCTGCATTGATTGAATTAAGAACAAGGGCCGGTATTGAACCGGGCGCCGATAATTTGTATGGATTAGCCGCAAGCATGAGCAAAGATGAAATGCGTTTAATCATTCAAAATGAAAGAAGGATTGAACTTGCTTTCGAGGACCAGCGCTGGCATGATATCCGCCGGTGGAAAATAGCGATGGTTACCAATAATGCATTTAACAACCGTATCCAGATAAAGAAGGTTGGCAACAACTATACCTACACGGTAGTGCCATCTATTCGCAGGCATAATTTCCGTCCGGAAATGTACCTGTTGCCCATACCTGATCCGGAACTTCGGAAAATGCCTTCCATGGTGCAGAACCCGGGTTGGTAGATATGAACAGCATGCCATGAATGATAATATCAATTTTCTCATATAGCAAATAGCAGTTTTTAGTGGTCCGCTGTTTCTACAGCGGACATTTATTACATCGGTCGCGTTGGATAAATGATACATAAGGTATCTGTCATCATTATGGATTGCAGGTGGGACTGTGTGAAAATCAGAACTGGTTTTGAATGGATGATTTGCTGCTGTGTACTTAGTAGCTGTCTAAATTTAATTAAAGGTCGTAAGTTAGAAATTATTTCATCTATCATAAAATCAATATTAAAAATTGTTTCGGTTCATAAATAATATTTGTAGATAAAACCCGCTTCGGCGGAAATGTAAATTATTAAGCTCCATCGGAGCTACCTCTTTGTAGTAAATGCTTAAATCGAATATGCGTGCCGTAGGTACGCCCCGCCTGAGTAGGGCAGCTCCTACGGAGCAAATGTTTTTAATGCTTTATACTACAAAGAGTCAACTCCTATGGAGTTTTTCAGGAGACAGTTTGGCTTTAAAATGTCCTCCTAAAATTTAAGTTGATGCATATATAAAACAGGGTTGAATATTAGGAAGCTGTAAAGATTGAATCAGCCGCGACTGTCGCCTTCCGATAGCTATCGGAAGCGTTACCATGAAAACAAAGCTGGTAAAAAAAAGTTATAGGACTAGGTGAGACGTTCGCAATCAGTGGTTGGTAGCGGCCTCGAATAAAAAGTGCTAGAAAATTTCAATATGATCCGTTAAGAAATCAAGGCTGTTTGAGCCGGGCATAAGCTT